>NZ_JBNARB010000005.1:0-127681 GCF_049723235.1 Thermovenabulum sp.
AAACTCAAAATCTATTTTCATCAATGGTTGTGTTTTACTAAACATGGATGGTTAAGTAAAAAATAACTAAAAATTATTAAAAATGGAGGTAAGTATGAAAAACATTATTGTTTTATTCATTGCTTTTTTCAGGGTAGGAGCTCTAAGCATAGGAGGAGGCTATACTTTAATACCCCTTATTGAAAGGGAAGTGGTTTTTAATTACCACTGGCTTACAAAAGATGAGTTTTTGGAGATATTGGGTATTACCCAGGGAATTCCGGGAGCCATTTCTATGAAGTTTGCTACTTATACCGGTTATAAAGAAGCGGGAATTTTTGGGGTTCTTGCGGCAAATATAGGTATTTTACTGCCTCCTGTAATAGGAGTAATGATATTGTATTCGGTTTTTAACAAGTTATCGGTAAATCCGGGCTTTAAAGCCTTTTTAACGGGTATTAAATTTGGAACGATTGGACTTCTCCTTGCCTTTGCTATGGAAATGGCAAAATCAGCCAAATGGGGGTTAAACGGTGTACTAATTTTAATTCTGTCGTTTTTAAGTTTATATTTTAAAATCCATCCCGGACTCGTAATAATTTTAAGTGGATTGTTAGGATTGGTAATTTTATAAAAAATATTTAAATGAGATTTTATTCACAAATATCAAATTTTCGAGTTTAGTTTAATTTTAAATATAAATTGTAAGTTTAATATTTGTATATAATTACTAAAGGTATTGTGACATTTTTATAGAATAAAAATGATTGAAGAAATTATTATGTACTAAAAAAGTAGCGGGAGGAGGGCTATTTTGATAAAAGCTGTTGAGTATATTAAGCCGAAGAGTAAGGAAGAAGCGGTAAAGGTATTGAGCGTGCCGGGCAGTAAAGTATTAGCGGGTGGAACAGATTTGCTGGTCAATATGAGGAACAAGGTTATTTCGCCTGAAGTTCTGGTTGATATTAAAGGTATTGAAGATTTAAAAGGAATTAGGGTAGAAAATGACAAACTTTTTATCGGAGCTACCGTTACTATAAACGAAATAGTAGAAGATGAAAAGATTGAAAAAAAATACCCAATTCTTAAAGAGGCCGGTAGCGTTTTGGCCTCCTATCAAGTCAGGAACAGGGCTACGGTTGGAGGAAATCTTTGCAATGCTTCTCCGGCTGCGGATATGGCGTCACCGTTGCTGGTCTTACAGGCGAAGGCGGTTATTTACGGAAATGAAGGAATAAAGGAACTTTCCTTAAAAGACTTTTTCTTAGGTGTAAAAAAGACTGTCTTAAAACAAGACGAAATATTGGTAGGGATATCTATACCCGTAAGTGATGGGCACGGTAAGTATTACAAAAAATCCAGGATTAAAGGGCATGACCTGTCAATCGTAGGAGTGGCAGGATACAGGATGGATGATTATTTGTACTTCGGCATAGGAGCATGTGCTATTACTCCAAAACTTATAGAAGTAGATGTAAAAGGCCTCGGAAAAGAGGAAGCCATCAAAGTTAGCAAAGAAAAAATATTAAGTGAAGTCAATCCAATTACAGATATAAGGGCTACGGCTGAATACAGGCGTGCAATGCTTGAAGTCTTTGTTGAGAAGATTGTTAATGAAATTATGTAGATAGGGGTGAAAAAGGTGAAGGAAATTACCGTTACCGTAAACGGAGAGAAATATACGGTTAATGTGAAAGAAAACAAAACCCTTCTTCAGTTTTTGAGAGAAGATTTATTTTTAACCGGAACCAAAGAAGGTTGTGGGGCAGGAGAATGCGGTGCATGCACGGTTATAATGAATGGAAAAGCGGTTAATTCCTGTTTAGTTCTTGCCGTAGAAGCCGATGGGGCAGAGATAATCACAATAGAAGGAATTGCTAAGGACAACGAATTATCAAAGATTCAAAAAGCGTTTATAAAACATCAGGCTTTTCAGTGCGGTTTTTGTACCCCCGGTATGATAATGTCGGCAAAAGCTTTACTCGATAGAAATCCAAATCCCTCCGAAGAGGAGATTAAAGAAGCAATTGCCGGTAATTTATGCCGTTGTACCGGCTATTTCCCAATTATTGATGCCATTAAGGATGTTGCTGAAGGGAGGATTGAATAATGGAAAGCTATATTGGGAAGGGAATTCCAAGGGTAGAAAGCTTTGAAAAGGTTACCGGAATAGCAAAATATGTGAATGATTTAATGCTTCCCGGTATGCTATATGCAAAAATGCTTTTGAGCCCCCATGCCCATGCCAAAATTAAGAGAATTGATGTAAGCAGGGCAAAGGAGTTACCGGGAGTAAAGGCAGTTCTTACCGGCGAAGAATTGAATTATAAGCAGGGTCTTTACCTTAGAGATAAAGATATTCTTGCGAAAGGCAAGGTAAGATACCAGGGAGAACCTGTAGCAGCGGTAGCTGCGGTAAGTGAAGAAATTGCAGAACAGGCAATTTCTCTTAT
The DNA here is from genome assembly GCF_049723235.1 of Thermovenabulum sp. NCBI lineage: Bacteria > Bacillati > Bacillota > Clostridia > Thermosediminibacterales > Thermosediminibacteraceae > Thermovenabulum > Thermovenabulum sp. Next base: position 2,433 of record NZ_JBNARB010000005.1, read on the forward strand.
CGAAGTGGAATACGAATTACTGCCTCCCGTGTTCGATCCTGTGGAAGCTATAAAGGAGGACGCACCTCTCGTTCATGAAGAGTTAGGATCGTATGAATTCATGAAAGGCGTATTCCATCCTGTACCCGGTACAAATATTGCCAACCATCATAAACTGAGAAAAGGCGATGTAGAAAAAGGATTTAAAGAATCCTATAAGATAATTGAAAACGAATTCAGGATGCCACAGGTAGCGCATGTTCCGATGGAAACCCATGTGGTAATTGCTGAATGGCTGCCCAATGACAGGATAAAAGTATATACCTCCGCTCAATCTCCTTTTGCAGTGAGGAATTTAATGAGCGTTACCTTGGGAATACCCCATGCCAAGATTGAAGTAGAGGTACCTTACCTCGGAGGAGGGTTCGGAGGCAAGGCCGGAATCCATTTAGAACCTCTTACAGCACTTCTTTCCAAAAAAGCGGGTGGAAGACCTGTAAAATTAGTAGCTAAAAGAGAAGAAGAGTTTAATACACTTCCCTGCCGTCAGGCTCTGGTAGCAAGAATAAAAACAGGTGTTTCCAAAGAGGGTAGAATTTTAGCACAAGAGATAACTTATTACTGGGATGCCGGTGCATATGCTGACTATGGAGTAAATATAGGCAGGGCAGCTGGATACTCCGGAGCGGGTCCTTACGATATAGAAAATGTAAAGTTAGATTCTTATACGATTTATACCAATCATGTATTCGGAACTGCTTATCGCGGATTCGGTCATGTAGAGTTCATGTGGGCTATTGAGAGACAGATGGATATGGTGGCTCATGAGCTCGGAATGGATCCCTATGAATTCAGAATGAAAAATGTTTTAAAGCCGGGTTCAATTACAATTACCGGTGAAAAAATAAGAGAAAATACGGGTAGAGTAGATAAATGTTTGGAATCTGTTGCCAAGGAGATCGGCTGGGGTAAAAAGAAGACCGATGAAGAAAGAAAAGCTGAAATAGCTAACGGAAAGATAATCGGTAAAGGGTTGGCTGTATTGCATAAAGCACCTGCTATGCCTACTTTTACATCCTGCTCAGCTGTTGCAAAATTTAATGATGATGGTACCGTAAGTATTTCTGTTAGCGGAACCGATATGGGACAGGGAACTTATACCGCTCTTGCTCAAATTGCAGCGGATACGTTGAAAATGCCCGTAGAAAAGATAATTATGGTTTGGGATTGCGATACCAAGACCGATCCCTATGACTGGCAAACGGTCGCGAGTCGATTCCTGTTTATGGGTGGAAATGCGGTAATTAGAGCATGCAATGATATGATCGAGCAGATGAAGGAAGTTGCCTCTGCTGTTTTAAGAGCACCTAAGGATGAATTAGAGATAGGCGATGAAAGGGTATATATTAAACATAACCCCGATGAATATGTAACTTATAAAGAATTAGCCCTTGGCTACGTATATCCAAACGGAAATGCCATCGGCGGACCTATTATAGGAAGAGGCAAATATATTGCTCAAGGTTTAACAATTTTGGATCCCGAAACAGGTCAAGGATTACCTGCAATTGACTGGACCTATGGTGCTCATGGGGTAGAAGTAGAGATAGATATTAAAACGGGAGACTTGAGAATAAAGAAGATTGCATCCACATTTGACGTTGGCAAGGTAATTAATAAACTTTTGGCTGAAGGACAGGTAAAAGGCGGCGTTGTTCAGGGAATAGGAACGGGATTATTTGAAGGTTATATCTACAATAAAGAAGGTAAATTATTAAATAATTCCTTTACCGATTATAAAATACCAACAGCAAAGGATATTCCAGACGAGATAGTGACTGATTTTGTAGAAACACCGCAGTTAGATGGTCCTTATGGAGCAAGGGGTGTTGCGGAACATCCGATGATCAGCGTAAACGCCGCAATTGCAAATGCTATATATGATGCAATTGGAGTAAATATCAACGATCAGCCTCTTACCTCAGAAAGAATTTGGAAAGCTCTGAAAGAAGCAGGATTAAAATAATATTAATTAATACATGTAATCATTAAAAATAGGAGGAAAGCAAATGGCATTTGTTGAAAAAAAAGTCGTAGCAGTTGAAAGGGGTCCAATTAGAGCAGGAGATTATCTACCCTTCTATCAACTGCTGATTTTAGGATTGCAGCACACTTTTACTATGTTCGGTGCGACCGTTTTAGTTCCTATATTAACGGGTTTTGATGTGGGAGTTTCACTTTTAACCGCTGGAATAAGCACGTTATGGTTTCATTTTATAACTAAGGGAAGGGTGCCCGTATTTCTCGGGTCATCCTTCGCCTTCATTGCTCCTTTAGCTTTAACCGTACAAAAATATGGTGTTGCAGATTCTCTTAGTGGTATTATAGCAGCTGGTCTTTTATACGTGATAATGTCGTTTTTTATTTATAAACTGGGACCTGAATTTATTGAAAGAATATTTCCTCCTATTGTTACAGGTCCAATCATTATGGTGATAGGATTGTCCTTAGCTCCTGTTGCAATAAAAAATGCCAGCACCAACTGGACGATAGCCTTCATTGTTTTGATTACGGTTATTATTGTAAATATTTTTGGCAAGGGAATGATTAAATTAATTCCCGTTATTATCGGGCTGGCAATAGGGTATTTTGTTTCTTTGTTAATGGGAGTTGTTGATCTCAATCCCATATATAACGCGAAATGGTTTTCCCTTCCTACTATCACGCTTCCAAAATATAATCCTGCAGCGATTGCGATAATTGCTCCCGCAGCAATAGCACCTATAGTAGAATTAGTAGGAGATATTTTAGCAATAGGCGCAACGGTGGAAGAAGATTTTATAAAAAATCCGGGAATCCACAAATGTATGTTTGCAGATGGTACCAGCACGATTATTTCTGCATTTTTTGGAGGGCCTCCTAAAACAACATATTCAGAAAATACGGGAGTTCTTGCACTCACTAAGGTATGGAAACCGCAGGTAATGTGGGTAGCATCTATTTTTGCTATAATTTTATCTTTTATTCAGAAGCTTAGCGTAGCGATTAGCACCATACCAAATGCAGTAATTGGCGGAATTTCAATAGTTTTATTTGGCATGATCGCAAGCATAGGAGTTAGGACTGTAGTAGAAAATGATATTGATTTTACTGATTCAAGAAACTTGATAATTGCCAGCGTTATTTTGGTATTGGGAATTGGAGATGCTGTTATTAAAATTGGGAATGGGCTTGAACTGGGTGGAATGGGATTAGCAGCGATAGTAGGTGTTATCTTAAACCAAATTTTACCTAAAACAAGATAATCTATTTGTTGACTAAAACCGCTTTTAGGTTGCATGTCCTAAAAGCGGTTTTTTAAATGGTAATATCTTAAAATATATTGTAAAATATAATTAAATCTATTTTTATATTCATGCAACATATAAATTACCGCATATTTGTAAAGATAAAACAAAGGTAAGTTAAATTAAAAAAAGAATAGTATAAATAGAAAAGTATAAAAAGTATCATAAAAAAACAATATTTTAAAAATAACCATTAAATAAATTTTCAAAAAAGGGGGTTGATAATTTTTTAGTATGTAATATCAAACAATATTATTAGGAGGGTGTTAAATGGCAACAAAAAATGGACAAATTCGCGGCCCTGTAAGGGCAGGGGATTATTTACCCTTTCACCAGCTATTAATACTGGGTATCCAGCACACTTTTACCATGTTCGGAGCCACGGTACTGGTACCTCTTTTGACCGGTCTTGATGTCGGTGTAGCACTTTTTACAGCAGGTATAGGAACTTTATGGTTTCATCTCGTAACAAAAAGAAAGGTTCCGGTATTTTTAGGTTCATCCTTTGCCTTTATTGCCCCCGTAGCATTGGTGGTAAAACAGTACGGTATACCCGCGGCTCAGGGAGGAATCATTGTAGCCGGTCTTTTATACTGCGTAATGGCTGCCTTTGTTTATTTCTTAGGTCCAAGCTTTATCGAAAAATTGCTTCCTCCGGTAATTACCGGTCCTATTATTATGGTTATAGGATTAACCCTTGCTCCAGTAGCAATTGGTAGCGCAAGCAAAAACTGGATCATAGCTTTTATAGTGCTTCTAACCGCCATAATTATTAATATTTATGCCAAAGGTTTTATCAAGCTTGTTCCCGTTATAATAAGCTTAATAGTTGGTTATATTGTTTCGGCTATTGCTGGGATTATTAACTTTGAACCGGTTCTCCAGGCTCCATGGATTGCCGTTCCGAGATTCACATGGCCGGTCTTTAATGCCGCTGCTATTGGTTTAATTGCTCCCGTAGCGGTAGCTACTATGGTAGAACATGTAGGTGACGTACTTGCTGTAAGCGCAACGGTAGAAGAAGATTTTATTAAAGACCCCGGTCTTCACAGGACAATGATAGGTGATGGTATAGGTACAGCTCTTGCAGGACTTTTCGGCGGACCTGCAAACACTACTTATTCTGAGAACACCGGTGTACTTGCTTTGACAAGGGTATGGAAACCAGAGGTAATGAGAATTGCTGCATGTATGGCTATACTCCTATCCTTTATTCAAAAGGTGGGAGCGGCTATTAGGACCATTCCCGAACCGGTAATTGGTGGAATTTCAATAGTATTATTCGGTATGATAGCAAGTATCGGTGTAAGAACCGTGGTAGAAAATCAGGTGGATTTTAAACAACCGAGAAATCTCATAATCGCGAGTGTAATCCTGGTGCTGGGTATCGGTGGAGCAGTAATAAATATTGGATCTTTCAAAATGGGCGGCATGGGCCTTGCTGCACTGGTAGGGATTATTTTAAATCAAATCCTACCGAGAAGTGAAGAATCTGCGGAGTGATAAAAAGAGGGCGGGTAATTACCGCCCTTTTATAATCTTTCAGGAGGTTTTTATGATTTTAACTGAAATACTTGAATTAAAAGAAAAAGAAATGATTTCGGCGGTAGGCGGAGGGGGAAAAACCACTTTACTTTTTAATCTTGCTCTTGAGCTTTCAAAGGTGGGGAAAAAAGTTTTGTTAAGCACAACTACAAAAATTTATTTGCCCGAGTCTGAGGAAAATTTCAAGGTAATATTAGGCGATGAAGAAGAGGTTTTGAATAGTATCAAGGCCGAAAAAAATTTAATTATAATATCGGGTAAAAGAATTGTGGAAGAAAATAAACTTGAAGGCTTAAATAAGAGTTTTTATAATATAATTTTTGAAAAGAATATGTTTGATTATATCCTGATTGAAGCGGATGGCTCTAAAAGAAAGCCGATAAAGTTTCATGCATATTATGAACCTGTTATTCCCGAACTTACTACAAAAGTAATAGGTATAGTGGGACTTGACTGTATGGGAGAAAAATTGGACAACCAAATATTCCACAGGGCTGAAGACTTTAGCAGAGAATTCGGTTATAAAATAGGGGATAATATTGATGAAAAAATGGTAGCTGATTTAATAATTAGTGGAAAGGGTCTTTTTAAAACCTCACCGGATGACTCTGAAAAAATTCTTATATTGAATAAAGCGGATAATCCCGATAGGCAAAATTGGGCGACTAAAATTATAAAAGAAATTAAAAAAAGAAGTGATAATTTATCTTTAGCAAAAATACTCATTACTTCTTTTGAGAAAAATATTTTGATGACGGACAATGGAGGTTAATGATGAAAATTTATGCGATTGTTCTGGCGGGTGGCGAAGGTAAAAGAGCAGGAGGTAATAAACTTTCTAAGGTAGTTGATGGGAAACCAATGCTGCAGTGGGTTATCGAAAGTGCTAAAGAGGCAGAATTTGAAGGTATAATTCTTGTTTCGGGGAAGGAAAAGGATTTCTGTGAAGAATTATCAAAGATATATAATATTTCTCATGTCTACAATGAAAATTGGAATTTGGGCATGGGGTATACATTAAAAAAGGGTGTTGAAAATCTGCCAAAGGAAGCGGATGGATTTGCAATTCTTCTGGGAGATATGCCATATATAAAAAAGGAAACCTTAAATACTTTAATAAAAGAATTTTCAAATTATAAGGAAATAGTAATACCAACATTTCAGGGGAAAAAAGGCCATCCACCAATATTTTCAACTAAATATGTTGAAGAGGTGAGGAGGGTATTTAAAGATATGGGAGCAAGAGAGGTGATCAAAAACCATCAAGAAAAGGTAAAATTTGTAGAAGTTGATGATGAAGGAATTCTAATAGATATTGACACATTTAATTGAAAAAGGAGGGTTAAAATGAATATTTTTGCTGAAGCCTTAAATGCCGAAAGAGAAGGTAAAAACTTTGCGATTGCGACAATTATTAAATCGGAAGGATCGGCACCGAGACACGAAAATTCAAAAATGATAATCTTTGAAGATGGAAGCATTAAAGGAACTGTAGGTGGTGGAATTCTCGAAAAAAAGGTAATAATGGAATCGTTAGAGTGCATTAAAAACGGGAGAACAAAAGTATTAAAGTTTGTTTTAGACAGTAAAAAAGAAAATTCCTTACCAATGATATGCGGTGGGGAAGTTGAGGTATTTATAGAAGTTTTTAAAAAGAGGGCGAAATTAATTTTAATTGGTGGAGGACACGTTAATTTTGCTATATATAATTTTGCAAAACATCTTCATTTTGACATGGTTATTATTGATGATAGAGAAGAATGGGCTAACACAGAGAGATTTCCAGAGGCAGAAGTAATTGTAGATAATATTTCCAGAGCATTAGATGGATATTCCACTGACCAAAATACTTTTATTGTAATTGCTACAAGAGGGCATCTTTTTGATAGGGAAGCTCTAAAAATAGCGATTAACAAAACTGCCAAATATATAGGAATGATAGGCAGCAGAAAAAAGGTCAAGGAAACCTTTGAGGCATTGAAAAAAGAAGGTATTGAGCAGGAAAAATTAAACCGGGTATATTCACCTATAGGTCTTGATTTGGGCGCGGAAACACCTGAAGAAATAGCTATTAGTATCCTCGCGGAAATTTTAAAGGTAAAAAATAATGCTACTGGAAAATCCATGAAATTGGAAGGGGAAGCGGAATGAGCATTTATAAAATTCATAATACTAAAATTTTAATCCGGGGAGCGGGGGATATCGCAAGCGGTATAGCCTACCGCTTATTTATTTCTGGCTTTAAGGTGATAATGACTGAAACAGAACATCCAACTTCAATTCGAAGGAAAGTATGCTTTTCTGAAGCAATTTACGATGGAGAAAAAGAAATTGAAGGAGTAAAGGCAATTTTTTCGAAGGATCCTGATATGGCTCTGCGAGTAGCAGAAGAAGGTAAAATTCCGGTACTGATTGACCCTGAACTGAAATATTTATCTTACATTAAGCCCCTTGCTCTTGTAGATGCAATTCTTGCAAAAAAAAACCTGGGTACAAAAATAGAAATGGCAGACATTGTTATAGGTGTAGGGCCGGGATTCGAGGCGGGGAAGGATTGCCATGCCGTAATTGAAACTAAAAGAGGACATAATCTGGGTAAGGTTATTTATTGTGGAAGTGCTGAGGACAATACCGGAGTACCGGGAGAAATTATGGGTTACGCTCGGGAAAGAGTGCTTTATGCCCCTGCCTCCGGCAAAATAAAGGTTTTAAAAGATATAGGTAGTTTGGTAAAAACCGGCGAAACTGTAGCAGTTATAGGTAATGTTGAAGTAAAAGCCAGGATTAATGGTGTTTTAAGGGGCATGATACGGGACGGTTTTGAAGTATATGAAGGTTTAAAAATAGGAGATGTGGATCCTACCGGAGTTGTAGAAAATTGCTATACCATTTCTGATAAAGCAAGAGCTGTAGGAGGCGGAGTATTAGAAGCTATATTATTTTTTATGAATCAAATAATAAAAAATTAGAACATTTATTGTGATAGTTTAACAAAGGAATAGCTTTGACAATATCGAATTTCTTAATCAATAAAGTAATGGAGAATTAATATGATTTATATTAATGTTACTGCCGGAAAAAAAGCACTGAGAATTTTAAGTTTAAGGAAAAAGGGTAAAATTCACAGTGTTTTTAAAAATGCCATAAACATTCTGTTTGATAATGAGCTGATAGGTATTGTAAAAAAGGATGATTTTTTAAATTTTTATAATATATCTATTAGCTTTACCGGTAATTTTGAAACCTTGCCGGTGAATTTTGAGGGATCTACGGTAAATTTTCATGACGATATTTTATTTTTTAATAATACCCCGCTTTTTTATGTTTATGATATTAATATTTTTAACCCTTTTAGCTATCTTTTTGAGCATTTAAATGAAAAAAATTTATCTTATGATAAAAAGTCATTGATTTCAAAGATATCTTTATTGGAATCGATAGCAAATGAAGAACTTTCAAAATACGATGACTTAACTTTGTCAGTAAGAAAAAAAATAATTAACTTAGCGGAAAAAGAATTGTCTTCGATGATTGGCTTAGGACCGGGGCTTACTCCGGCTTTTGACGATTTTTTAAGCGGTTATATGATGGCAAAAAACTTTATGTTTTTTTTAACGAAAAAGCAAATTTTTCGCTCATTTAAAGAAAACCTGAAAATAATAAGGAAATCAAAAAATAAAACCAACATTGTCAGCTACCAAATGCTAAAAACAGCGGCAATGTTTGGAGGTCCCAAACTGGTTATTGATTTGCTTATAAGCCTTTTTCATCCTGATGAACCCGGATCCATAGAAGATAATTTTCATAAATTGTTAAATATCGGAGCTACATCGGGATGCTTTTGGGCTTTAGGAATAATAGATGGCATTAAGAAATTCAAGGAGGTGTAATCCGGTTATTCCGGGGAAAAATGGTAAAAGAAATAGTAATTAAAAAGAACTCTTTTTTTGATTCGGTCATGTTGATGACAATTTCAAGAGAAGTGAAAAATATCGAAGGGATAAAAGAAGCTGTAGTGGTAATGGCAACGGATTTTAATAAAGAAACCCTAAAAAATGTAGACATGATAAATGACGAAGTACTGGAAGCTACGCCTAATGACTTAGTAATTGCAATTAAGGCGGAAAATGAACAAAGTATTGAAGTTGCTAAAAATAAAGTGGAAGAAATGCTAACAAAAAGAACCCAGGCTCAGGGAAGCGAATACAACCCGAGGACTCTGGAGATGGCACTACAGATGGTTCCTGATTTAAACCTGGCATTAATCTCGGTACCCGGTATGTATGCGGCTGAAGAAGCGAAAAAAGCTTTAGAGGCCGGGCTTCATGTGATGCTATTCAGCGATAATGTTTCTCTGGAGGATGAAATAAAACTAAAGAATATTGCCCGGGAAAAAGGTCTTCTAATGATGGGGCCTGACTGCGGTACGGCAATAATAAATGGTGTTCCCCTGGCCTTTGCAAATAAAGTTAGGCGAGGGAAAATCGGTATTGTCGGTGCCTCCGGAACAGGGACTCAAGAGGTTTCTTCAATAATTACAAGACTTGGAGGAGGAGTTTCTCAGGTAATAGGTACAGGCGGCAGGGATTTAAAAGCTGAAGTCGGTGGAATAATGATGACGATGGGAATTGAAGCCTTAATTGAAGATGATGAAACCGATTGTATAGTTCTTATTTCAAAACCACCCGCAAAAGAAGTGATGGAAAGAGTCATAGAGAAGATAAAAAATACTAATAAAAAAGTCATAGTACATTTTATTGGTGCCGATTTGTCCTTTGCTGAAAAATATGGACTGGAAACTGCTTCCACACTGGAAGAGACTGCATTTAAAGCTTACGAAGCATGTTACGGAAAACTTGCAAAGCTGCCTGAGGAGGAAGAGGTAAGAATCGATATTGAAAAAATTAGAAAGAGCCTTAATGTCAATCAAAAATACATTAGAGGGCTTTACTCGGGAGGAAGCCTTTGCGATGAAGCAATGGTGATAATGAAAAAGAAATTCCCGAGAGTATATTCTAACATTGCCTTAACTGAAGAGGAGAAACTTCCTTCAAAGGATCAAAGCATACAGCATACAGTAATTGATATGGGGGATGATGAATTTACCCGCGGTAAACCGCATCCCATGATCGATTATACCCAGAGGGTGGAGAGGATTTTAAAAGAAGCAGAATCCGAAGAAGTAGCGGTTATCTTACTGGATGTGGTTTTAGGATACGGTGCTCATAAGGATCCTTCTTCGGAACTGGTACCTGCCATTCAAAAAGCCCGGGAAATTGCTTTGAAAAAAGGCAACAATATAATATTTGTTATTTCTCTTTGTGGAACCTACGAAGATCCTCAGGATTATAGAAAACAGAAAGAAGAATTAGAAAGAGCCGGGGCAATAGTGACAACTACTAATAAAAGAGCAGTAGAGATAGCCATGTCAATTGTTGAGGCTTAATTTTAAGGAGGTGACGTTATTGTCTAAGATTAACGAACTTTTCAAAAAGGAATTGAAGGTTGTAAACATTGGAATTACTGGTTTCAGAGATGATTTAAAAAGTTTGAAGGTTCCGGTAATCCACGTGGAATTCAGGCCTCCTGCAGGAGGTAATGCAAAACTATTATCCATACTAAAGAAATTAAAATAAAGTTTTAAAGGGGGAAAACAAATTGGTAGATATTGAAAGAGCAAATCAAGAAGCGGTTCAGAGATTTTTAAACAGCCAACCCGTTCTTGTAGGTATCGGAAAAGCTTTAGATGTAATTCCCGGCATGACTCCTAAGACTATTTTACATGCCGGTCCACCGGTTACATGGGATAGGATGTCAGGCCCCTTGAAGGGAGCTATAGTTGGGGCGCTGATATATGAAGGACTGGCAAAGGATGAAAATGAAGCTATAGAACTTGCAAGCTCGGGAGAAATTACTTTTGATTCCTGTCACCATCATAATGCAGTAGGACCGATGGCCGGTGTTACATCACCATCAATGCCGGTTTTTATAGTAGAAAATAAAACCTACGGTAACAAAGCTTACTGTAACTTGAATGAAGGTCTTGGAAAGGCATTAAGATTTGGCGCTTACGGTGAAGATGTTATAAAGAGATTAAAATGGATGGAAGAGGTACTCGGTCCTGCCTTAAAAGAAGCTCTGTCAATAGTAGGTGAAATTGATGTAAAAAACTTACAGGTTCAGGCTCTGATGATGGGAGATGAATGCCATAACAGAAATAGAGCCGGTACATCGCTATTTTTAAGGCAAATTGCCCCGGGTCTTGTAAAGAGCAGTCTTCCAAAGGAAGATGTGGCAAAGGTATTTGAATTTATTAATGGAAATGACCATTTCTTCTTAAATTTATCAATGGCTGCATGCAAAGCTACAGCAGACTCTGCAAAGGGCATAAAAGGAAGCACGATGGTTTACACAATGGCGAGGAATGGAACGGATTTTGGCATCAGAGTAAGTGGGCTTGGAGATAGATGGTTTACTGCACCTGCAGAGAAAATAAGAGGTCTTTATTTCCCAGGTTTTGGCCCCGAGGATGCAAATCCAGATATAGGTGACAGCGTAATTTCTGAAACAATCGGTATTGGTGGCTTTGCAATGGCCGCAGCACCTGCAATTGTACAATTTGTAGGCGGTACGGTTAAAGATGCCATTAATTATACCCAGAGTATGTATGAAATTACGCTAACTGAAAACAATGCCTATAGGATTCCTTATCTTGATTTTAAAGGAACCCCAACCGGAATAGACATCAGAAAGGTTATCGAAACGGGAATATTACCAATAATTAACACGGGAATAGCCCATAAAAACCCGGGAATTGGTCAGGTAGGGGCAGGATTGGTAAATCCCCCAATGAAATGTTTTGAAGATGCGCTTATTGCCTTTGCTGAAGAGTATAACATTGAGTAAAAGGTTTTGTGGGAAATACTAAATTTATCAATTTAAATTATGAGGAGGTAAAATAACAATGAGTTTTTTAGAAAAAGTAAAAATGTATGATTTAACACAACCTTTAAGTCATCTTACACCACCATGGCCTACTTATGAACCACTGCAAATCAAATTTTTCAAAAGACTTGCTCCAAATGGAGCTAACGGGCAACTTATTACTACCAGTAACCATGTGGGCACCCATTTAGATGGCGAACTTCATTTTTGCACCAGTGGAAGGGATATAGCAAGTCTTCCTCTTGATTTTCTCGTAGGACCCGGTGTCGTAGTTGATGTAAGCGATATAGCTGAAGATTACGGAATTTACACTTCTAAAGACATAATGGAAAGAGCAGATGTTAGAGAAGGAGACATTCTGATAATTCACACAGGCTATCATCATTATGCCTGGGACCAGCCAAATGCTGATGAAATTAAATATATGATTAAACATCCGGGACCAACCATGGAATTCGCCGAATGGTGTATTAAAATGAAGATTAAATGGATAGGAGTTGACTGCGGTTCTGCAGACCATCCGATGAACACGAAAATTAGAGAATGGATGCCCAACCAGGCAAAGGAGGCAGATGCATATCTTAAAGAAAAATACGGGAAAGGTTTAGATGAATTCTTCCCCGCAAACCATTACCAGTTAATGCATATTAAACTTTTCCCTTATGGAATTATTCATGCAGAGAACTTAGGCGGAGACATCGATAAGCTCTTGAATAAGAGAACCGTGATTGGCTGCTTCCCGTGGAGATTTGTGGGCGGAGAATCTTCAATTTGCAGAATTGTAGCCTTCCATGAGGAGTAGGGAAAATATGGCTAAAAAGAGAGTAGTAGTCGCACTTGGCGGTAATGCAATACTTCAACCCGGTCAAAAAGGCACCTTCGAAAGTCAATTGGAAAATATTAAAATTACCGCAAAACAGCTGGTAAGCCTCGTAGAACGGGGCTACCAGCTCCTTATCACCCACGGAAATGGTCCACAGGTTGGTCAGGTATATTTACAGCAAAAAGCAGCCGAAAAGGAAGGAATTCCTTCAATGCCCCTTCATGCATGCGGTGCGTTTACTCAGGGATTATTGGGTTATATGATACAGCAATGTTTATTTAATGAAATGAAAAAAGCGGGTTTAAAGAACAATGTGGCAACAGTTGTAACTCAGGTATTAGTATCAAAAGATGATCCGGCTTTTAAAAATCCTACGAAGCCGATAGGACCCTTTTATTCAGAAGAACATGCTAAAAAAGCCATGGAAGAGTTTGGTGAGGTATGGAAGGAAGACAGCGGGAGGGGATGGCGAAGGGTTGTTCCTTCCCCGGAGCCGCAAACCATTATTGAAATAGACGCTATTAAAGAACTTTTATCAAAAGGTACCATTGTTATAGCCAGCGGTGGTGGTGGAATACCTGTATTCTTAGATGAAAATGGTGAGCTAAAAGGAATAGATGCGGTAATAGATAAAGACTTAGCTGCTGAGAAAATGGCTGAAGAAATAGATGCGGATATATTTGTGATTTTAACCGATGTTCCTTATGTTGCTATAAACTACAAAAAACCGGATCAAAAAAATCTGATGAATGTAAAATTGGAAGAAATGAAAAAATATTATGACGAAGGACATTTTAAAGAAGGTAGTATGGGACCAAAAGTAAAGGCCGTACTGAAATTTGTTGAAAATAAAAAAAGAACGGCGGTAATTACATCTCTTGACAATGCTTTACAGGCAGCAGAAGGGATTTTCGGTACAGTGGTAAGTCCATAAGGTTATGTCCATAAGGTTATAGATTAAGGTGGTGTCTTTTTAATGAAAGAATTTACTGTTTGCGGAGTACAAATTGCTCCAAAACCAAACGATATAGCGTATAATGTGGAAAAAATAAAGGAATGGGCTAAAAAGGCAAAGAAACTGCATAACCCTGAGCTGATAGTCTTTCCGGAATCTGCCACCACAGGGTTTACTCCCAATATGCCTATTTATGAGTTTTACAATTTATTGGATCCTATACCCGGGAAAGTAACAAAAGAGATGGAAAAGCTTTCTAAGGAATTAGATGCCTATCTTGTTGTTCCTATGTACGAAAAGGGAGAAGAGCCCAATGTGGTATATAATAGCGCAGTCGTAATTGGACCATCGGAAGGAATTATCGGTATTTACCGCAAGACACACCTTTTTCCTACGGAAAGGTTAAGCGCGGGCGGATGGTCAACTCCTGGAAAGGAAGCACCCGTTTTTGAATTGCCTTTTTGCAAACTTGGAGTGATGATCTGTTATGATGGAGATTTTCCGGAATTAGCAAGAGAGCTTGTAGTTAAAGGTGCAGAAGTTATAGTAAGACCCTCCGCACTTTTAAGAAGTTTCGATATATGGGAATTAACAAACAGAGCCCGGGCCTACGATAATCACGTATATTTTGTAGCTGTAAATGCGGTAGGACCTGATGCAGGAAACAACTTTTATTTCGGACACAGTATGATTATAAATCCCATAGCTCAAAAACTGGCTCAGGCGAGAGGTACCGAAGAAATAATTTATGCAAAACTCGATCCAGACCCCATTAAATACGTCACATATGGTGCCAGCACACCTATGATCTTTGATCATGTAGAAGACAGAAATTTGGAAGTTTATAAAAATATTATGAAGAAATCAAAATGTCCTTTTGAACCGGCAAAAAGAATACCTTACTAAAACCGCCAATTTGGCGGTTTTTTTGTTAATAAATTTTAAAGCAAAAAAAAGGATAATTTCACTTTTTGTCGAAATATAACAAATAGATCATCCTAAGTGGGGGAATAAATTAATGGATAGGATTGGTATTACGGTCAAAGAAGTGCTGGAAAAAAGACTTTTAGGAAATGCCGAACTGATTGCGGGGAAATCGGGTATTAATCGGGTAATTACAAGAGTTAATATAATGGAAGTTCCGGATATAATTAACTGGGTAAAGCCGGGGGAATTATTGTTTACTACTGTGTATTCTATAAAGGATGATTATGATGCTCAAAAAGCTCTTATACCTGCGCTTAATTCTAAAGGATTGGCAGCAATAGGCATTAAACCGGGAAGATATATTAAAGAAATTCCTGAGGCTATGATTCAAGCAGCGGATAAATTGGGGTTTCCATTATTCAAATTACCGCTGGAGGCTTCATTTTCGGATTTAATGCTACCTATTCTACACGAAATATTTGATAAACAGGCAAGTTTTTTACAAAGACTTGATGAAGTTCACGGGAAATTGATGAATGTCGTTATAAATGGAGGAGGACTTAAAGAGATAGCAGTAACCCTTTCTGATTTGCTAAAGGCCAATATCATGATAAAAGAAGAAGTATTTGGTAACTTCTATTATAGTAACGATGAAATGAAAAGTAAATATGACGATGCCGTGATAAAATTAATTGGTAAAAAAAATGGAAGCTTCGAATATGAGATAATGGAAGTACAGAATGGTAGTGGAACGTTTTTTGTAATAAAAGTTCCTATAATGGCAGCCGGTCAAAATTATGGAGAAATTTATGTTTTTAAAGAAAAAAACGATATAACAAATTTTGAGATTAATATTATTGAAAGAGCATCTACGATCTCCGCTTTTTACTTGATTAAGGAGATAGCAGCAAAAGAAGTGGAGATGAGGTACCGTTCAGGTTTCATAGATGATTTATTATCTTTTGATGCCGATAAAAGAAGTATTTCTGTTGAAAGAGGAGCTATTTTCGGCTTTGATGCTTCAAAACAATATACGGTAATATTACTGGAGATAAAGAAGATAGAGAAAGAGCTAAAAAACATCAATGAAAACTCGGAACTTGTAAGATTAAAGAATAGAATTATTAATATTTTGAACAATCTACTTCAAGAAAAAAATGCAATAATTACCACAAAATTAGATACCATGATAATTCTTTTACCTGTCCCGGATAAAATCAGTGATGCGGAAAGCAGAAATTACACAAAAAAATATTGTTATGAAATACTGAAAAAAATTAAGGAAAGTCTGCCGGATATAACTTTAATAATTGCTATTGGAAGATTTTACAGAAATATCACTGAAATATATAAAAGCTACCAGGATGCACGAAAAGCATTAATGATAGGTAATGTTTTGCAAAAATACAATGAAGTGATTCATTTTGAGGATCTGGGTATATTCAGGTTGCTATATCAAAATGCCGAGGAGGATGAATTAATAAAATTTTACAATGAATATATAGACCCTATCGTCAAGTATGATGAAAAACACGGAACTGAACTTTTAAAGACCTTAGAAGCATATTTTAAATGCAACGGCAACTTAAAACAAATTTCTAAAGATTTATATACTCATTATAATACTATTATTTACAGAATACAAAGAATTCAGGAAATCCTGGGAGTAAACCTGGAAAACTCAAGGGATAGATTGAATTTGGAAGTAGCTCTGCAGATCTATAAAATTTTAGACAGAAAACAAATAAGCGATAACCCTCGTTGAAAAGTTATCGAGGGTTATCGCTTTTTATATTTTTAAATTATTTAATCTGCTAAAATTAAAAGGATCAGTATTAAGAAAATCAAAAAAGCTTTTCTATCGTTAAAGCAATTAGGCATATTTTCACCTCCGTATCTTTTTTCCACTTTTATAATATTCATTACTACTTTTTTTGATACGTCGTATGGTCTGGATTTTCCTTATATTACAAGAAGGATTTTTGATTTTTTTATTGAATATTAATGTATTGTGTTAAAATACAAGAAATGAAAGGAAATGATGCAATGGATAATAAAATTTTAGGAAAAGCAGGTGAAGATTACGCGAAGAAATATTTAATCAGTAAAAACTTTATTATTTTGGCTACAAACTATAGATGTAAATTTGGAGAAATAGATATTGTAGCAAAGGATAAAGAAAACAATATTGTATTTTTTGAGGTAAAAGCAAGAAATTCGGATAATTTTGGGAGAGGGTTCGAAGCGGTGGATTTTTTTAAACAGCAAAGAATAAGAAAAACAGCACTAATTTTTTTAGGTGAGAATAAGCAATATTTTAATTCTATAAGATTTGATGTGATCGATATTTTGGTCAGCAAAGGGAAAACTCTCGATCTATTGCATTTTGAAAACGCCTTTTGATGAATAAAATAATTTTTTATCCGGTAAATAAGTCGATATTTCTCAAGGGAATATCGGCTTTATATTTTTTGGATAATGTTTATTGTGGTTAAAAGATTTTTTTGAAGAATAATGATATTTAATAATTTAATATAAATTATTATTGTAACAAAAATTATTTTGTAAATTTTTATAGGGCATATATTGAATAAATACACATTATTTTGTATAATTATAAATCATATTTTTTACAATTTTTTGAGGAGGTATTCAAAATGTTTTCACCTCACGATGTAATTCCAACCCTTGAAAAGTATATTTTGGTGGATGGTTATCCCTTAATAGTTGATTTGGAAAATTCTTTTGGAAGCTACATTGTGGATGCCAGAGATGGAACGGAATATTTAGATTTTTATACCTTCTTTGCCTCATCCCCGCTGGGTTTAAACCATCCAAAACTTGCCAACGAGGAATTTAAAGAGAGAGTCTTCAGAGCTGCTGTCAATAAAGTGGCTAATTCGGATATGTATACGGTGGAAATGGCTCAGTTTGTAAAAACCTTTATGGAGTTTGCCGCACCGGAAAGTTTCAAACATCTTTTTTTAATTGACACCGGCACCCTGGCGGTAGAAAACGCATTAAAGGTGGCTATGGACTGGAAGGTAAGGAAAAACATTGATAAAGGTTATAAAGAAAGCGCTCAGAAGGGAACCAAGGTTATACACTTTAAGGAGGCCTTTCACGGAAGGTCGGGTTATACCCTTTCCCTTACAAATATTTTTGATCCGAAAAAGATTATGTATTTTACCAAATTTAACGATTGGCCCAGGATAACAAATCCCAAGATAGTCTGGCCTTTAGAAAAGCACTTAGATGAAGTGAAAAGGGCAGAGGAAGAGGCAATAAACCAGATCAAAAAAGCTATTGCCGACAACCCCGATGATATATGTGCCATTATAATTGAAACCATCCAGGGAGAGGGAGGAGACAACCATTTTAGACCGGAGTTTTTCAGGGCACTGAGGGAGATATGCGATGAGAACGAGATAATGCTAATATTCGATGAAGTGCAGTGTGGTATGGGAATAACCGGTAAAATGTGGGCATTTCAGCATTACGGAGTGGAGCCGGATATATTTGCTTTTGGTAAAAAGTCACAGGTATGCGGCATATTATCCACGAGGAGGGTGGATGAGGTAGAGAGGAACTGTTTTGTAGAAAGCAGCCGTATAAACTCCACCTGGGGCGGGAACATAGTGGATATGGTGCGCTCTACCAGGATTCTTGAGATAATAAAAGAGGACGATGTACTTGGCCATGTAAACGAGGTATCCAAGATACTGCATAAATATTTACATGCTTTAGAAGACGAATTTCCCGAGCTGGTGGGGAACGTAAGGTATAAAGGGTTAATGGCGGCCTTTGATTTTCCCGATCAGGAACTGAGGGGTAAATTTTTGAAATATTGTTTTGAAGAGCGGATGCTGGTATTGCCGACGGGTGTAAAGGGAGTAAGGTTCAGGCCGATTCTAACGGTAACGGAAGAAGATTTGACGGAAGGGTATAACCGCATGAAGAAGGCTTTAATGAGGATAGAGAAAGAAAATGCATAAACGGGGCTAAAACGCCCCGTTTTACTTTATTCTCCCGGATAAATCATAAGGTTGGGTCTTGTTATATTTTCATTTTCAACTTTAGTAGCTTTATTTTCCTGGGGGAAAATTTCACCAGAAAATTCCATATTGTAACCTAAATCCTGGGGTTTTATGAAATACTTGTCCAGAGCCTTATCCTTTTTTTTAAGCATTTTGAATACCAATTTATATCCCTCCATTTAATAATAATTACCTTTTCTTTTATTATTTTTTGAAAATGACGGATATTATTCAAAATTTGAGAAGAAAGTTCTCATAAAATTACACCTTGATAAAGCCGATTTTTTTTTGTAAATTAATTATCAAGTAATTTAAAAAAGGGGTAATGAAAAATGGAACTAAAAGATAATGATAGTAAAGAGGTTTACGATATATTTCTTGCCATTGAATGCTTAGTTGTTTATAAAAATATTTCAAAAGACCCTGTAATTAAAATTTTTAGCCAGATTTTAAAAATGCTTCTAAACGATGATAATCTTCTTGAAGCTTTTGAAAAATACCATGAATTTATAGGACGTCTGGTAGAAGAAAAAGAAAAGAATAACACATGTTTTTCAGGAAATATATGGCAGGAGTACATATTGGAACTCATTTTGAGGGATGAGAACTGTTTCAGTAAACAATGCGAGTCACTTGAATTTGAAAGTATAAGCGATTACCTTAAAGACATGGTAATCCATGATTTACAGTGTTTAAAAAAGTTGTACGAATTAGATATTAACATGATTAAAAATTTATTAATGGAAAAATTACAATTAGGTTACATAGTATCTTTACCCGATTTTATAGACATGGGATTAAAAAATGAATATCCTTATCCTGAATATTATTTTATTGAAAAAGAAAGTATAAAAGATAAATTACATAATTCAGATAATTGGAAGAAAAATATTAGGGATCTGGCTTGTTTTTATAAAAAGGTGGGCTGTGGGAATTTCGGTAGATACTGGGCTTTTAAATGGATACAAACAGAGAATGGCGGGAGATTGGAAGGAATTGCGGTTCCAGATCCTGTTAAACTTCACGAAATTATAGGTTATGAAGAGCAAAAGAAGGAAGTTTACAGGAATACGAAACAGTTTGTGAAGGGGTTTAAAGCAAATAATGTATTGCTTTACGGTGATCGAGGTACGGGAAAATCTTCTACAGTTAAAGCCCTTATTCATGAATTTGGGAAGGATGGACTTAGAATTGTTGAGGTTTTGAAAGATCAATTAAATTACCTGCCCGAAATTATATCTCAGCTGAAAAATAGACCTCAACGTTTTATCATTTTTATTGACGACCTGTCTTTTGAAGAATTTGAGACAGATTATAAATATCTAAAATCGATACTTGAAGGAAGCCTGGAATCTACTCCTGGTAATGTGATAATTTATGCCACATCAAATAGACGCCATTTAATTAGAGAATTTTTTAGTGATCAACGGGAAGAAGAAAAAAGGGCAAATGAAACGTTAGAAGAAAAATTGTCCTTATCCGATCGATTTGGAATAACAGTCTTATTTAATGCTCCGAATCAGGAAGATTACTTAAAAATCGTTGAAGGAATTGCTAAAAATAGAGGTCTTTCCATCGATTCCGAAGTATTAAGGAAAATGGCTTTACAATGGGAGTTGTGGAACAATCAGCGGTCGGGAAGAACCGCAAAACAATTTATTGACGACTTAATGGGAAGAATGGGGATAAAAAATTAAAGAAGGAATTTTATTTTTTTTATTGAAATAGTCAATTGTAATTTTAATTTCCGAGGAGGACATATGATATCAAAATTGAAAAGCTCCACAATTTATGGTATCGAAAGCTTTGTAGTAGAGGTAGAAGTGGATTTATCCAATGGGCTACCGTGTCTGGATATTGTAGGCCTGCCCGATACAGCGGTTAGAGAATCAAAGGAAAGAGTTAGGGCGGCTATAAAAAATCAGGGTTTTGAGTTTCCGATTAAGCGAATTACAGTAAACCTTGCACCTGCGGATATAAAAAAAGAAGGTCCGCAATTTGATCTTCCAATAGCCATTGGCATCCTTGCGGCAAATAAAAAGGTAAAAGAAGATTCTATCTCGAGCTACCTGGTGGTAGGAGAACTTTCCTTAGATGGATTTGTAAGGCCTGTAAATGGGATATTGCCCATGGCCATAAAGGCCAAGGAAGAAGGGTTGAAAGGGATTATACTGCCCTTTGAAAATAAAAGGGAAGCGGAAGTGATTAAAGGAATAGAGATAATACCTGTAAATACTTTAAAAGATGCAATAGATTTTTTAAATGGAGAACTGAAAATAGAGAATAAAATCGAGGAAACAAATGAAAATATACCGGTTTATGATGTGGATTTTTCAGAAGTAAAAGGGCAAGAAGGGGTAAAAAGGGCAATTGAAATTGCAGCAGCCGGCCATCACAACTTATTGATGATAGGGCCACCGGGTACCGGAAAAACGATGATTGCTCGGAGAGTTCCCACTGTTCTTCCTGAACTTACTCAGGAAGAATCCCTTGAACTTACTAAAATTTACAGTATTTCCGGACTTTTGCCCAGGAATAGCTCTTTAATTAGAAAAAGGCCATTCAGGGCACCCCATCACAGTATTACCCCAGTGGGGATGATAGGAGGAGGGAGGGTCCCAAAACCGGGGGAAGTTACCCTCTGTCATTACGGGGTGCTATTTCTTGATGAAATTCCTGAATTTGATAGAGAAGTATTGGAGCTATTAAGACAACCAATGGAAGACGGTTGTGTTTCCATTGTGAGAAATAATGCTAAAATAATATTTCCATCCAAATTTATGTTAATTGCAGCAATGAATCCTTGTCCGTGCGGTTATTACCTTGACCCTTTCCATGAGTGTTCGTGCAATCCAGGGAAAATCCAGAAATATCTCGGAAAAATAAAAGGGCCTTTGCTGGACAGAATAGACCTGCAAATTGAAGTAGCTTCTGTGAAATTCTCAGATTTTGAAGATACAAAAACTACCGACTCCTTTACTATTAGAAAAAGAGTGGAAAATGCAAGATACATTCAAATTGAAAGATATAAAAATCACGGGATTTTATATAATTCAGAATTGAGTGGTGCTTTAATTAATAAATTCTGTTCAATTGGAAAAACAGAAAAACTTCTTTTAAAAGAAGCTTTTGAAAAATTAAAATTAAGTGCAAGGGCTTTAAACAGGATATTAAAAGTATCCCGTACCATAGCTGATTTAGAGGGAGAAGAAAGAATAAGTGAAAGGCATATTGCTGAAGCATTACAATACAGAAACTTAGAAAAATACTATGGGCTATAGTTTTCGGAGGTGGTATTTTGACCTATCCAAGGGTAGAAATAAATTTATCTTTGATAAAAAAGAATGCGATGAATATCGTAGAACTGTGTAACAAATACGGTATAGAAGTGATGGGAATCACAAAAGGCGTATGTGCTTTAGAACCTGTAGTGCGAACGATGATCGAAGGCGGAGTAAAAAAACTGGGGGATTCACGTATAAAAAATATTGTAAAATTAAAGAGTTATGGTGTAAATTTACCTGTATACCTTATTCGGATTCCCATGCCCTCCGAAATAAACGATGTAGTAAATTTTGCGGATGGTAGTTTTAATTCGGAATTTGAAGCAATAAAATTAATTTCTCAAAAAGCAGTTACAAATGGTAAAGTACATAAAATTATATTAATGGTTGATGTAGGGGATTTAAGGGAAGGAGTCATGCCTGAAGATGTTAAAGACTTAGTAGGAAAGATTTTAGAACTTCCCGGAATAGAATTTGAGGGAATAGGTACCAATGTGGGGTGTTATGGAGGAGTACTCCCTTCAATAGAAAATACCTCAATTTTGGTGGAAATAGCTGAGGAATTGGAAAAATGTTATGGAATTCGAGTAAAAACCATTTCGGGAGGTAATACCGCTACTTTAAAAATGGTTGAAGAAGGGATTTTACCCCGCCGCATTAATCAATTAAGGATTGGTGAAGCTATTCTTTTAGGTACGGATTCAACAAACTTTCGAAAGATCCCTAACACTTATCAGAATACGGTGATCCTTAAAACGCAAGTAATAGAGGTCAAAATAAAGCCTTCAAAGCCTATTGGAGAAATAGGAAGGGATGCTTTTGGTAACATTCCTGTTTTCGAGGATAAAGGACCCATGAAAAGAGCAATAGTAGCTCTGGGAAAACAGGATTGCAGGATAGAAGGATTAATTCCAGATGAGGATCATATAAATATCCTCGGGGCCAGCAGTGATCACCTTATTCTTGATGTAACAAATTCACTTAAAGAAATAAGAGTTGGGTCAATAATTGATTTCAAAATGAATTATGGCACAATGTTAGGACTTATGACCTCCCCTTATGTTGAAAAAATTATGGTATAGTTTAACTTTCTAAAAATTAATAAAAGATATCTTTGGGAGGAATTTATATGCTAAATGAAATATGGGAAAAAATAGATTCGGAAGTGGAGCTTAATAAGGAAGAACTCTGCTATATTCTTTCTTTAGAAGACCCGGAAAAGTTAGAAATTCTTTATCAGAAAGCTGATAAAATAAGAAAAAAGTATGTCGGAGATGAGGTTCATCTTAGAGGACTGATTGAGTTTTCAAATTATTGCAGGAATAATTGCCTTTATTGCGGAATACGCAGGGATAATAAGAAAGTTAAACGTTATCGCATGGAGATTGATGAAATTTTTGAAACCGTATTATTGGCTTCAAGATTGGGTTATAAAACTGTTGTGCTGCAATCGGGGGAAGATATGTACTATACTCTGAATAAGCTTACAGAACTTATAAAAAGGATAAAAGATAATATAGATATTGCCATTACGCTAAGCATCGGTGAACGTTCTTATGAAGAGTATGAAAAACTTTATGAGGCGGGAGCTGATAGATATTTAATGAGATTTGAGACATCAAATCCCGAGCTTTATGCTAAGCTTCATCCGGATTCAAGCTTTGAAAATCGTATTAATATTTTGAAGTGGCTAAAACAAATAGGATACCAAACTGGTTCGGGAATAATGATAGGATTACCCGGTCAAACCATTGAAGACCTGGCTGAGGATATATTAATGTTTAAAAAACTTGATCTTGATATGATAGGGGTAGGTCCTTATATTTGTCACCCCGATACACCTCTTGCAGGCAATCCCAGTGGTACTGCCGAGATGACCCTCAAAGTAATTGCTTTGACAAGGATAGTAACGAAAAATACTCATATCCCGGCTACTACAGCTCTTGCTACTTTGAGACCGGAGGATGGCAGGGAAAAAGCTCTGATGGCTGGTGCAAACGTTATTATGCCCAATGTAACTCCTATGAAATACCGGGAACATTATACTTTATATCCCAACAAAATTTGTATAAATGAAAGTGCACAGCAGTGCAATTTGTGTATAAAAAGAAGAATTTACTCCATAGGAAGGGTAATAGGAACTGATTACGGACATTCTTTAAAAAAACGAGAAAATAGTTGAATGTCAAAAAAGGCTATTTTAGTGCATTGACAGCAGGATTATTTCAGGATAAAATATCAAAAAAGAATAGTAGACTACCGGGGGTGCTGCTTAAGCGGCTGAGACGGGAAATTTTTCCCGAACCCTTGAACCTGTTTGGGTAATGCCAGCGGAGGGAAGGTAGTAAAAGCATAAATCGTACCGCTGGGTACGATTTTTTATTTGTTCTACAATTTCAAAATAATTAAATAAATCATAAAAAAACGGAGGTATGAAAATGATTTCCGGGATTTTAAAAAAAGTCAGGGAAAATAAACCCCTTATACACCATATTACTAATATGGTGACCGTGAATGACTGTGCAAATGTTACACTGGCAGTGGGAGCACTACCTGTTATGGCTCATGCCCTTGAAGAAGTAGAGGATATGGTAATGGCTGCTTCGTGTTTAGTCCTCAATATAGGTACACTTACGAAAGAGCAGGTAGAAGCGATGATAAAAGCTGGAAAAAAAGCGAATCAGATGGGAATCCCCGTTGTGCTTGATCCTGTAGGAGCAGGAGCAACACCTTTACGGACGGAAAGCACCTGGAGAATACTGAACGAAGTGAAAGTTTCCGTAATAAAAGGTAATAGTGCAGAAATAGGTACCCTTGCCGGTGCAGGAGGAGAAATAAGGGGTGTGGAAGCGGTAAAAAGTAGTGAAAATCTTTTGCCTGCTTCTAAGGAACTGGCCAAAAGATTGAATACTATAATTGTGGTTTCAGGTGCCACAGATATAGTTACAGATGGAGAAAGAATAGCCCTTGTTAATAATGGTCACTATTTAATGGGCACGATTACTGGTACGGGATGCATGTTAACGTCGGTTATTGGGAGTTTTTGTGGAGTAGAAAAAGATTATTTTAGAGCTACCGTTGCAGCTTTAGTAGTTTTTGGCATTAGCGGTGAACTTGCGGCAAAAAAATCTAATATTTACGGTCCGGCAAGTTTCAAAATAAATTTTTTTGATGAACTTTATAATATAACTGAAGAAAAGATAATCGAAGGTTCAAAATATAAGGTAGAATAATAAAAAGTTTTACCTTATACAAAAACCAATGATGCCGCGCCTATTGCACCTGCATCTTTATCCAATTTGGCTTTTACGATTTCAAGGTGTTTAAGGTTAGTAGGTAGAGATCTTTCTTCAACGGTACGCATCATCTTTGAATAAAACATATCCCAGCATTGAGTAAGCCCGCCTCCGATGGCAATGAGCCCGGGATTGAAGATATTTATCAGATTAGCAAGCCCCACACCAAGATAATATCCTTCATTCTCCACGAGGGTTAAAGCAAAATTATCACCTTCTCTTGCGGCAGAAAAAACGTGTTCTGCATTAATTTCTTCATTTCGGGCTTTTTCAATTATTTTTGTTTTTATCCCTGATAAAATTCCTTCTTTGGCGAACCTTGCCAAAGCAGTGCCCGAAGCATAGGCTTCCCAGCATCCCGAGTTTCCGCATTCGCATATAGGACCTTCGAAATTAATAGTCATATGGCCTGCCTCTCCAGCATTTCCTCCTATACCTTTGAAGAGCTTACCATCAATAAAGATTCCAGCTCCTATACCTGTGCTTATTGTTATGTAAATAAAATTTTTAACTCCCTTTCCGGCTCCGAATAAAAATTCTCCAAGAGCCGCTGAATTGGCATCATTTTCTACAATTATTTTTGTATTAAATTCCCGGGCCATAATTGAACATAATGAGATATCCTTCCATCCGGGAAGGTTTGGCGGATTCTGAATGATTCCCTTTTCTACGTCTATAGGACCGGGAACTCCTATACCTATTCCTGCAATTTCATTCAATGATAAATTTATTTGACTTAGAACATCATAAACACTTTTTTTCATTCTTGAAATTACTTTTTCGGGCCCTTCTTTTGCTAAAGTGGGCACCTCAACCTTGGCAAAAATATTACCGTTATTATCGATAATACAGGTAGCAATTTTTGTGCCTCCAAGGTCAATACCCAAAGAAAAATTTTTCATAATTTTTTCACCTTCTATTAGAAAATTTTATAATATTATGTTTTAATAATAGAAATATTTTAGTATAAAATTTACTTTAAATTTCTTTAAAAAATGATAAAATAAATATTCGAAATAGGATAAACCTAATATTAAAATCAGGAGTAGGATATCGAAATGAACGGTATAAGAAATCCTTTTGAAGCTTTTAAATCTAAGAATTTTAAATATTTTTGGATGGGACAGTGCATTTCTCTTATTGGTACCTGGCTCCAGAATACTGCGCTTTCTTGGCTTGTTTTAACGTTAACGAATTCTGCCTTTTTGGTGGGGCTATTTAATGCGGTTCAATTTACACCCCAATTATTTTTGTCCCTTTTGGCGGGAACTATAGCCGATCATTTTCCAAAGAAAAAGTTATTGATATTTACTCAGAGTTTATTAATGCTATTAGCCTTTTTGTTATCACTTTTGACCTGGAAGAAAATAATAAATTACTTCATCATACTAATTTTTGGTTTATTAATTGGGGTAGTAAATACTTTCGATATGCCTGTTAGACAATCTTTTGTTATAGAATTGGCCGGCCAGGAATTGCTTTATAATGCTGTTGCGCTTAATTCTATGAATTTCAACCTTGCAAGGATAATAGGTCCTGCAATTGCGGGAATCCTTCTTAAAAATGTTGGAATGAGTATTTGTTTTTTATTGAATGGATTAAGTTTTATTGCGGTATTAATAGGTCTTTTTTTAATTGATGTGGGCATAAAGCCCATGAATACAAAGAAAAACAATAAAATGCTAATAGATATTTTGGAAGGCTTAAAATATACCAGAAGAAATAAAATTATTTTGCAAACAATAATATTACTCTTTATAATGAATGTGTTTATAATGAATTTTAACGTATTAATTCCCCTGTATACAAAATATGTTTTGCATAGAGATGAAGCAGGATACGGTTTTCTGCTTTCCTCAATGGGAATCGGTGCTCTATTTGGGGCACTTTTTGTAGCAGTTAAAAGTAATAAAAGGCCTAATATAAAAACTCTTTATTTTTCTTTGATATTTTCCTCATTAATATTTGTTTTAATTGGAATCAATAAAAATTACCATTTTTCATCAATTTTGTTCATGTTGGCGGGGTTTTCTGCAATTCTTTTTACAACTACCGCTAATTCATCTTTACAGCTTTCTTCTTCGGATGAATATAGAGGGAGAGTTATGAGCCTGTACACTATGATTTTTGCCGGTACAACACCCTTGGGCAGTTTAATATCAGGCTCTTTTGCCCAGATTCTTAACATAGATAAAGCGTTTATTGCCTTAGGGTTAAGCTGCACAATATTATTTTCCCTGTACTTTTTTGCCATAAATGACAAAAAAAGAATTTATATTAATAGGGTAGATGACTTATAGCTCTACTTTTTCAAAAAGATCGGGTATTAATATGCTAACATTTAGAAATTTTTCTATTTCTTTTTTAAAGTTTTCAGAAGCCTTTTCTTCTCCATGAGTTATAAATATTTTTTTCGAGACTCCGTTTTTTATATTTTTTACCCAGTTTATTAGTCCTGCTATATCGGCATGTCCGGAAAGGCCGGTAAGATTATAAACCTTTGCTTTTACAACCATCTCTTCACCGAAAATTCTAACTTTTTTTGCCTTATCCAGTATTTTTCTGCCGAGGGTTCCTTCAGCCTGGTAACCTACGAATACTATGGATGTGGTATCCTTCCAGATGTTGTGTTTCAGGTGATGTTTTATTCTTCCGGCTTCACACATACCGCTGGATGAGATAATTACAATGCCGTTTTTATCGTTTAATGCCATTGATTCTTCTGCACTGGAAGTAGTATACAGGTTATTGAATCTTAAAATATCTATATCCCGGCTCAGAAGGTTAATAGCTTCTTCATCGTAACATTCTTTATGCTTTTCGTAAATTTCGAGAGCTTCCTTTGCAAGGGGGCTATCAAGGTATATTTCTATATTGGAAAGTTCTTTTCTCTTTTCAATGTCTACATAATAATTCAGCAAATATAAGATTTCCTGAGCTCGCCCTACTGAAAAGGCTGGAATAATTACATTTCCGCCTTTTTTTACCGTGTTAATTATAATATCATATAATTTTTTTATTTCTTCGGTTTTATCGTGTAATCTATCTCCGTAAGTTGATTCTATAATTAAATAATCGGTATAATCAATATATTCATAATCTCTAATTATTGGCATATTATAATTTCCTAAATCACCGGAAAAGGTTATTAGAATTTCATTATTTTTTTCTTTGATTTTTAAAATTATAATCGAAGAACCCAATAAATGTCCGGCATCCTTAAACATTATATGAATATTTTCATCAATAACAATCCACTTGTCGTAGGGGCACTTAATTATATATTCCGGTATTCGCAGGGTGTCTTCTACAGTGTATAATGGCTTGATTGGTACCAGCCCTTTTCTCTGTCTTTTTTTATTTTGCCACTTGCTTTCCAGCTCCTGGATGTGAGCACTATCTTTTAACATTATTTCCATTAAATCAGCAGTTGCGGAAGTGGCAAATATACTACCGTTAAAACCACTTTTAAATAGTAAAGGTAATCTTCCTATATGATCAATATGTGAATGGGTAATTATTACAAAATCTAAACTCCGTGGATCGAAAGGGAAGGGCTCAAAGTTTAATTCGCTTTTCTCACCTTGAAACATTCCACAGTCTATTAAAAATCTTCTATTTTCTGTTTCGATGTAATAACAGGAGCCTGTTACCAGTTTTGCAGCACCGCAAAAGTTTATTCTCATTTATGTTACCCCCTTTTTAATAATTATAACATATTTGTTTTTTCTAAATTTATCAGTTCAGTTAAATAAAAATATTTTGACGTGATATTATTTAATAAATTAAGGAAATAATAACTCTAAAAAATAATAGATGAAAAGATTTTTTAAATATTAAAAGAAATATAATAAAACTGTTGAAGTAAACATTTCAGAATGATATTATTTTGCTTAGGTTTTTTGGATAAACCTGCTATTAAAAAGATAATGATATAAATTGTAAATAGGAGTGAAAAATATGTCAAAAAGAGGATTGATGCTTTTATATACGGGCAATGGTAAGGGCAAAACTACTGCAGCGTTAGGCCTTGCTTTAAGAGCTATCGGCCATGGTCAAAAGGTATTCATGATACAGTTTATGAAAGGTAATTCTAATTATGGAGAAATACAAGCCTCGAAATATCTACCGAACTTTACTATAATACAGAAAGGGCAAGATACGTTCGTAAAAAAAGGTAATCCTGACCCATTGGATATAAAGCTTGCAGAAGAGGGACTTGAGCTTGCAAAAGAGGTTTTGGAAAAAGGAGAACATGATTTGGTAATCCTTGATGAAATAAATGTAGCTGTGGATTTTGGGCTTTTAAAAGAAGAAGATGTATTAAGTCTGATAGATTTAAAAAAGCATCATACCACATTAGTTTTAACAGGAAGATATGCCACTGAAAAATTGATATCAATGGCGGATATGGTTAGTGAAGTAAGAGAAATAAAGCACCATTATGAAAAGGGAGTACCTGCACAGGAAGGAATTGAATTTTAAATATTTCAAAGATTATATGGAGAATTAAAATGATTGAAGAGAGAAAAGAAATTATTATTTTTTTAAATCTTATAGAGAATATTGGTTATATTAGAGCAAAAAATATTTTAAGTGTGTACAATAGCTTGAAGGAATTGAGAAAAGCAAATAAAGAGGAGCTTTTAAAAATTCCCAATATCTCGGATAAAATAGCAGAAAAAATATTATTTGGCTTAAAAGAATTCAATCCTTTAAAAGAAATAGAGAAGGCTGAAAAAAAGGGTTGTACAATTATAACCATTGACGATAAGGATTATCCTCAATTGTTAAAAGAGATCTACGACCCTCCTTTGGTTATCTATGTAAAAGGTAAAAAAGAGCTTTTAAAAAAAGAAAGTATTGCAATTGTAGGTACGAGAAAACCTACCGAATACGGTAAAAAGGTTGCTGAAGAACTGGCTGCAAAATTAGCAAAAAGAAATCTTAATATCATAAGCGGACTGGCAAAAGGTATAGATTCTTTTGCCCATAAAGGAGCATTAAAGGTAGAAGGTAGTACAGTTGCAGTCTTAGGCACGGGAATTGACATAATTTACCCTCCCGAAAATAATAAATTATTTCAAGAGATTGCGGAGAAAGGAGCAATCATAACAAGTTTTCCCGTAGGCACCGAACCACTTCCTTACAACTTTCCTGCGAGAAATAGAATAATCAGCGGTTTATCTCTGGGAGTAGTAGTAGTGGAGGCGGGAGAAAGGAGCGGTGCTTTGATTACTGCGGATTTTGCTTTAGAACAGGGGAGAGAGGTTTTTGCAGTTCCCGGAATGATATACAGTCCGATGAGCAAGGGACCTCATAAGCTTATAAAGCAGGGAGCAAAATTAGTAGAAAATGATGAAGATGTTTTAATGGAATTAAATATTGGAAATAATTTTTATAGTGGGAAAAACTCTACAAGTGTAAAAAAAGAGGAATTAAGTTTATCGAAAGAAGAAAGGGAAATTCTAAAAATTATCGATTTTACTCCGATACATAAAGAAATTCTGGGAATGAAAACTGATTATTCTCCGGCTAAGATTAATGAAATATTAACAAAATTGCAGTTAAAGGGAATAATTTCTCAAATCGCAGGAGGATATGTAATAAGGAATTGAGGTGGTTATTGTGGCCAAGTCACTTATTATCGTTGAATCTCCGGCAAAGGCAAAGACAATAAGTAAATTTTTGGGTAAAAATTTTAAAGTAGCTGCTTCCATGGGACATGTTAGAGATCTGCCCAAAAGTCAATTGGGAATAGATATAGAAGATGGCTTTGAACCAAAATATATTACAATTAGAGGAAAGGGTTCTATAATTGATAATCTTAAAAAGGAAGCTGCAAAAGTAGAAAAAATATATCTTGCAACCGACCCTGACCGGGAAGGAGAAGCTATTTCCTGGCATTTAGCTCAACTTTTAGGAATCCCACAGGATTTGCCTTGCCGGGTGGAATTCCATGAAATTACTAAAAATGCCGTAACTAATTCAATCAAATCCCCGCGAACAATAAATAAAAACCTTGTGAATGCTCAGCAAGCCAGGCGTGTTTTAGATAGACTTGTGGGTTATATGATTAGCCCCATATTATGGAAAAAAATAAAAAGAGGTTTAAGTGCCGGAAGAGTACAATCGGTAGCCGTCAGGCTAATTTGCGATAGAGAAAATGAGATCAGGAATTTTGTACCTGAAGAATACTGGACAATTGAAGCAGAATTAATGGAAGAGATTTCTAAATCTACTTTTTTAGCTAAGCTCTTTTCCCAAAAGGGCGAAAAAATTTCTATTAATAATAAGGAACAAGCGGAAAAAATAGTAAATGACTTAAAGGAAGAAAAATTCACGGTTTTGGAAGTTAAAAAAGGAGAAAGAAAGAGAAATCCTTCATTGCCTTTTACAACAAGCACTATGCAGCAAGAAGCTTCACGAAAGTTGGGATTTACCGCTAAAAAAACCATGATGATTGCCCAACAGCTTTATGAGGGACTTGATATAAAAGATGAGGGTACGGTGGGTCTTGTTACTTATATACGAACGGATTCCACAAGAATATCTGAACAAGCCCAGTTAGAAGCTAAAAAATACATTGCCGAAAATTTTGGTAAGGATTTTATTAATGATTCTCCGGTTCAGCAAAAGCAGAAAAAGAATATACAGGATGCCCACGAAGCTATAAGACCCACATCCGTTTACAGAACCCCTGAAAAGATAAAGGATTCCCTGTCAGAAGACCAGTATAAGCTTTATAAACTTATTTGGGAAAGGTTTATAGCCAGCCAGATGGCACCCGCCATATATGATTATGTTTCTGTGGATATTAAAGCCGGAGAATATATTTTTAAAGCAACAGGTTCACATATGAAGTTTAAAGGTTTTATGGTAGTCTATATAGAAGGAGCCGATGAGGAACAGGAAAAAGAAGAAATGATGCTTCCGGATTTAAATGAAGGGCAGGAGCTTGCTTTAAAAGACTTAAAGGCCGAGCAGCATTTTACTCAGCCACCTCCGAGATTCACTGAAGCTATGCTGGTAAAGACCCTGGAAGAAAAAGGTATAGGTCGTCCAAGCACCTATGCGCCAATAATTGATACCATTACAAAGAGGGGCTACGTAGAAAAGGAAAAAGGAAGATTTAAACCTACGGAATTGGGAGAAATAGTAACGGAGCTATTAAAAGAATACTTTAGCGATATTGTGGATATTGGTTTTACAGCAGAAATGGAAGAGCAATTAGATAAAATTGAAACTGGCGATGAAGACTGGCGTAAAATCGTTGAAAGTTTTTATAAACCTTTTGAAAAAAAACTGAGGATTGCTGAAAAAGAAATTGGGAAAATAGTACTAAAAGAGGATGAGGAAACCGAAGAAATATGCGAATATTGCGGAAGAAAGATGGTAATAAAACGGGGCAAGTATGGAAAATTTTTGGCATGCTCGGGTTTTCCGGAATGTAAAAACACTAAACCTATTGTTGAGGATACCGGAGTGAATTGCCCCCTCTGCGGAGGCAAAATTTTAGTAAGAAAAACAAAAAAAGGCAAAAAATTTTATGGATGTGAGAATTATCCTGAATGTAATTTTGTTTCCTGGTATCCTCCTGTTGGTACCCCATGTCCTAAATGCGGTAATTTGATGGTTTTAAAATCCATAAAAGGGCATAATAAAGCTGTTTGTACAAACAAAGAATGCAATCATGAAGAAATTTTCCCTGGTAAAGAGGGTGGAAAAAATGTATGAGGTAAAGGTAGTAGGGGGAGGACTTGCAGGGTGTGAAGCTGCATGGTATCTGGCCAACCACGGAGTTAAAGTAAAACTCTATGAAATGCGGCCTAAAAAGATGACTCCTGCTCATCATACCGATAAATTAGCGGAATTAGTATGCAGTAACTCCCTGCGATCTCAGGAAATTACTACTGCAGCAGGAGTTTTAAAAGAAGAAATGCGATTGCTTTCTTCTATAATAATACAAAAAGCCCACGATTATAGCGTTCCTGCCGGCTCAGCCTTAGCAGTAGATAGAGAAAAATTTTCCAATGCAATTACCCTTGAAATTCAAAACCACCCAAATATTGAGCTAATAAGGGAAGAAGTTACTCAAATTCCCGATCCCCCTGCAGTATTGGCTACCGGTCCCTTAACTTCCGAAAATTTATCCTATGCCTTGATGGAACTTTTAGGTAGTAAATATCTGTATTTTTATGATGCAGCAGCACCAATAATTACTGCCGATTCAATAGATTGGAATATTGCCTTTTGGGGATCCAGGTATGGTAAAGGCGATGAAGATTACGTGAATTTACCGATGACCGAAGAAGAATACTATAATTTTTATAATGAGCTTATTAATGCTGAAGTAGTTGAACTTAAGGAATTTGAAAAACCACAGTATTTTGAAGGATGTATGCCAATAGAAGTAATGGCAAAAAGAGGTCCTCAAACTCTTCTTTTTGGGCCTTTAAAACCTGTAGGAATTGTAAACCCAAGAACGGGGGAACAACCTTTTGCAGTAGTTCAATTAAGAAAGGAAAATAAAGAAGGGACTTTATTTAATTTAGTAGGTTTTCAAACAAGCTTGAAGTGGCCGGAACAAAAAAGGGTATTTAGTAAAATACCGGGATTGAAGGATCCTGAATTTGTGAGATTTGGTTTTATTCACAGAAATACATTTATTTTAAGCCCGAAATTTTTAAACCCCACCTTAGAACTAAAAATAAAAAAGGGTATTTTTCTCGCAGGGCAAATAACTGGAGTTGAAGGATATATAGAATCAGCGGCATCGGGTATCGTTGCAGGGATTAATGTCTTACGTTATATAAAAGGAAAGGAACTCCTTGTATTCCCAAAGGAAACAGTTGTTGGTGCATTGTTAGATTATATTACAACAGCAGATGCAAAAAATTTTCAACCCATGAAGGCAAATTTTGGAATACTGCCGCCTTTAAATGATAAAATAAAAAATAAGAAAATTAAAAATGAAAAATTGGGTGAAAGGGCAATCAATGTATTAAAGAATTTCATAGTAGAAAATAATGTAGTATAGTTTAAAATTTTAATTTATTTTTCAAAAAAAATTAACAAAGAATTTAAAAATAATTTAGAATTTAATATTGCATTATATACTTTCATGTGGTAGTATAATATAGGCTCTTTTCAAATCGAGGCGATAATGATGGAATACCTTATAGATAGTTTTTTGAGTTTTTTAAAGGGGAAAAATCGTTCCGAGAATACACTTAAAGCCTATGCCGAAGACCTTTTACAGTTTATGGAATATTTAAAAGAAAAAAAAATATCTGATATTGAATCTTTAAATAAAATTGACTATGTTTTGATAAGAGGTTTTCTTGCAAACTTGAGGGAAAAAGGATTGGAGAAAAGAACTGTTGCAAGGAAAATATCTGCAGTAAGAGCTTTTTACAAATACCTTTTGAAAGAAGAAGTAATTAAAAGCGATCCAACGCTGCATATCCAGGGTATGAAATTACCCAAAAAACTGCCGGAGTTTTTATATCCAAATGAGATTAATGAACTATTGAATTTACCGGATAATTCTTGTTTGGGGATACGGGATAAAGCCATATTAGAATTACTGTATGCGACCGGGATCAGGGTTGGAGAAATGACTAATATTAAACTTAAAGATTTAGATTTGAGCAATAAAATTTTGTTTGTATTTGGCAAGGGATCAAAAGAAAGGATTGTTTTTTTTGGTGAAAAAGCAAAAGAATCCCTTGAAACTTACTTAAAAATTTCAAGACCAATTCTGCTAAAGGGCAGGGAAGAGGAACATTTATTTTTGAATAAAAATGGCACCCGATTAACGGATAGGAGCATCAGGCGTATTGTAGAAAAATATGTGAAGAAACTCTCCTTTATTAAAAAGGTGACTCCTCATACAATAAGGCATACCTTTGCTACGCATCTTTTGGAAAATGGTGCAGATTTAAGAACTGTGCAGGAACTTTTGGGACATACGAGCCTTTCTACCACTCAAATTTATACACATGTGACAAAAGAAAGGCTTAAAGAGGTTTACGAGAAAGCATTTCCTCATAAAAAAAGGAGTGATTTTATAAATGATGAGAGCTACCACTATAGTGGCGATGGTGAATGAAAAAGGGGCTGCTATAGCGGGCGATGGACAGGTTACTTTTGGTGAACATACTATAATGAAACATCACGCAAAAAAAATCAGGAAACTGTACAATGGGAAAGTACTGGCAGGATTTGCAGGTTCAGTAGCTGATGCCGTTACTTTATTTGAAAAATTTGAAGGAAAACTTGAGGAGTTTCACGGACATTTAATAAGAGCCGCGGTAGAGCTTGCCAAGGAATGGCGTACCGATAAAATGTTGAGAAGATTAGAAGCACTTTTAATCGCCCTGGATAGAGAACACATCCTGATTATTTCGGGGAATGGTGAAGTAATTGAACCGGATGATGGGATTGCTGCAATTGGTTCGGGTGGCCCTTATGCTTTAGCTGCTGCAAGGGCTTTATCAAAATTTACCGAGCTTGAACCGAAAAAAATAGTAGAAGAATCCTTGAAAATAGCTTCTGAAATATGTGTTTATACCAATGATTATATAAGTGTTGAAGAGCTATAAGGAGGTGAGTATATGGAAGACTTTACACCAAAAAAAATAGTAGAAGAATTGAACAAGTATATAGTAGGACAGGATGAAGCTAAAAAATGTGTAGCAATTGCTCTCCGCAACAGGATAAGGAGACAAAAGTTACCGCCGGAAATGCAGGAAGATATAATTCCGAAAAATATCTTAATGATTGGCCCAACAGGGGTAGGAAAAACCGAGATAGCAAGAAGGCTTGCTAAATTAGTTAACGCTCCTTTTGTGAAAGTAGAAGCTACAAAATTTACCGAAGTCGGATATGTGGGAAGAGACGTGGACTCTATGGTGAGAGACCTTGTGGAAACCTCCATCAGAATGGTTAAAGTGGAAAAGATTGAAAAAGTTAAAGATAAAGCAAAGGAATTGGCAGAATTAAGAATTGCAGAAATTTTAGAGCCCGATCCTTCGAGAACCTCGAACATTAAAAATCCTTTTGAAATGGTCTTCGGCACTTTCCAGAAAAATACATATGAGGATGAGGAAGAATTTGAGAGAAAACTTAATGAAGCCAGGAAGAAAAGGAAGGATATTTTAGAAAGGATTAAAGCGGGAGAATTTGACAAAGAATTAATTGAAATTGAAGTGGATGACAATAAGACACCTTTTTTAGAGGTTTTCTCTTTTGCCGGTGCCGAGGATATGGGGATAAATTTTCAGGATTTATTCGGGAATATATTCCCCAAAAAGAAAAAAAAGAAGAAAATTACGGTGGAAAATGCAAGGAGAATATTGATTCAAGAAGAAGCTCAAAAACTGATTGATATGGATGAAGTAATAAATGAAGCAATTTCCAGAGCTGAAGAAACCGGTATTATCTTTATAGATGAAATCGATAAAATAGCGGGTAGGGAAAAGGGATATGGGCCGGACGTTTCCAGAGAAGGGGTGCAAAGGGATATTCTACCCATTGTTGAAGGATGCACCGTTGTAACCAAATACGGGCCTGTTAAAACCGATCACATTTTGTTTATAGCCGCAGGAGCCTTTCATATTTCAAAACCTTCGGACCTAATACCGGAATTGCAGGGGCGTTTTCCAATAAGAGTAGAATTAAAGAGCCTATCAAAAGAAGATCTAAAAAGAATACTTATTGAACCTAAAAATTCCCTTATTAAACAATATAAGGCATTATTGGAAACTGAAGGAATAAAAATAGAATTTTCTGAAGATGCTATAGATGAGATAGTAAAAATAGCCGCCTATGTGAACGAACATATGGAGAATATAGGAGCAAGACGCTTGCACACGATTATGGAAAAATTATTAGAAGATATTTCTTTTGAAGCCCCTGATGTGATGGAAAAAGAAATTAATATAAATGCCAATTATGTGAGAAAAAAATTAAGTAACATAATCGAAGATAAAGATTTAAGTATGTATATCTTATAAAATCAAAAGGAGGAGATGTAATGAGTAAAGAATTGTTAGAAAAAACCAGGAGAATCAATAAATTGCTGCAGAGGTCTGCAGGGTACCCGGTGGATTTTAATGAGGTTTGTAAAATCTTAACTGAGGTATTAAATGCGAATGCATATGTAGCCAGCAGGAAAGGGAAAGTGTTAGGTTATTCAATACTTGAAAATTATGATTGTGATGTATTACAAAACAAAATAATTGAAGAAAAAGTGTTTCCTAAGGACTACAATGATAAACTTCTTGAAATCCATGAGACTCGTTCGAATATACCCCAGGAGGAAATTGAATGCGTATTCGATAAAGAAGTAAAATGTCCTCATCCTGAAAAACTCGTTACAATTGTCCCTATTAATGGTGGAGGAGAAAGACTCGGAACCCTTGTACTTGCCAGATTTGGCGAAGAATTTACGGATGAGGATTTAGTTCTGGCAGAATACAGTGCTACTGTAATTGGTATGGAGATTTTACGTTCCAAGACAGAAGAGATTGAAGAAGAAGCGAGAAAAAGAGCTGTTGTTCAGCTGGCAATAGGTACCCTTTCATTCTCGGAATTAGAAGCAGTTCAGCATATATTTGAAGAATTAGATGGAAATGAAGGTTTGTTAGTAGCCAGTAAAATAGCGGATAGGGTCGGGATTACCCGTTCCGTAATAGTCAATGCTTTAAGGAAGTTTGAAAGTGCCGGGGTTATCGAATCGAGATCCCTCGGTATGAAGGGAACCTATATTAAAGTGCTCAACGATAAACTTATTGATGAATTAAAAAAGATGCGTTCATAAAATGCGTGAAGCAATTCACGCATTTTTTTATGATTAATTTGAGTTTATTTATGGAAATAAATAAAATCATTTACAATTTAATTTATAATAATATAATTTTAATTAAGGGAAAACATCATAGAAAAATGTCGAAAAAAGCAAACCTGTCGAAAGGCAGGGACGCAAAGCTATGGGCCTAAGGCATATCCTGCTATGGCTGCCAGGCTGCCGACTAATTTTAAAAGGCAGCCTATTTTCTAAGGTAGGTTGCTTTTTTATTAAAAATTTTGTCGTATAAAAGAAAAATTTGTTATGATATAATATTTAACAAATAAATTAATAGCATCTTTTTACAAATTTTCGTATCTTGTTTATTATATAGGAGGAAATTGTAAAAAAAGGTAGTAATTTTAATTTAGAAAGATAGTGTATTTAGTTTTTAAAAGAGGTGCAGATTATGGGAATTTTCGAAAACATATCCTTGATGGAAAAGGCTCTGGATGCAAAATGGCTGCGAAATGAGGTTATTGCTAATAATATTGCAAATGCGGATACACCAAATTATAAAAAAACAAAGGTGATTTTCGAAGATTATTTAAGGGATTTTTTAAGTAAAAATAATAGAATTTCTTTAACTACTACAAACGATAGGCATATAAAAAAGACCTACTCCCCTTTAACCTTGAAACCCGTACTTTATCGTGAGGAAAATACCGCTTATAGAGAAGATGGTAACAATGTAGATGTGGAAAAGGAAATGGTGGAACTCGCAGTAAACAGCTTGTCTTATAATGTACTGGTTGAGCAGGTTTCAAAAGAATTTTCCCTGTTAAGGACTGCTATAAATGAAGGGAGGAAATAATAATTGAGTATTTTTAAATCAATGGAAATAAGTGCTTCGGCTCTGACAGCTCAAAGATTAAGGCTTGATATAATATCCAGCAATATAGCCAATGTGGACACTACAAGGACAAAGAAAGGTGAACCCTACAGGAGAAAAATGGTAGTTTTTCAAGAAATGAATGAAAGTTCGGATTTTAATGAAATATTAAATGATAAGATAAATTATAACGGAAAAGGTGTGAGGGTTGCGGCTATTGTAGAAGACCAAAGGCCATTTAAAATAGTTTATGACCCCGCTCATCCTGATGCGGATGAAAAGGGATACGTAAGAATGCCTAATGTAAACATTGTAGAAGAAATGGTTGATATGATTTCTGCGACAAGAAGTTATGAAGCTAATGTTACTGCGATAAATTCCACCAAAAGTATGATTAGTAAAGCTCTGGAAATAGGAAAAGGATAAAAAATTATATGGGAGGAGAAATAATTGGAAATAAATAGGATCGAAAAGGTATCTTTAAATCCAATAGGTTTAAATCAAAGAAAGGAAGAAAATTCTTCAGAATTTATTAATTTCTTAAAAGAAGCATTAAACCGGGTAAACGATTTGCAAAAGGATTATGAAAATAAGATTAATGACTTTTTACTGGGAAATGATGTAAATGTCCATGATCTGATGATATCTGCGGAAAAGGCAAGACTTTCCTTAGAGCTTACCGTACAACTCAGGAATAAAGCTATTGAAGCATATCAGGAAATAATGAGAATGCAGATATAAGGATAAAGGTGGAAAATAAATGAATTTTGAAGAAATTAAAACAAGAATCATTGAATTCTGGGAAAGTAAAAGTAAAACTCAAAAAATTAGATTTTTAAGCGGAACGATTATCGTATTGCTTTCCGTTCTTTTACTTTTTTATTTTATTACCAAACCTCAGTATGCTGTTTTATATTCCAATTTAGATACCAAAGATGCGGGCGAAATAGTAAAAAGACTTGATGCAATGAAGGTAAAATACAGACTTATTGATTCGGGAAAAACTATTGAAGTTGAATCTAAGGATGTTTATAAAATTCGTCTTTCTCTTGCTCAAGAGGGACTTCCAAGTGGTGGAGAGATTGGATTTAATGATATTTTTGGGAAAATGAATCTCGGCATGACCGAGTGGGAAAAACAGGTGAGATATAATCAGGCTCTTCAGGGAGAATTAACAAGAACCATTAAAGAATTAAATCAGGTGGAAGAGGCAAGGGTGCATCTTGTTATACCGCAGAAAACTCTTTTTATAGATCCATCCGGCCAAAAGGAAGCGTCAGCTGCGGTTTTCTTAAAATTAAAACCCGGAGAAAAACTGGAGGAAGAAGAAGTAAGGGGTATTATAAATTTAATTTCCCATTCAGTTGAAGGTTTAAAACCGGAAAATGTCACAATTGTGGACGAGTATGGGAGGGTACTTTCAAATATATCCCTCTCGGAGGATAATTCAAGACAAATTGTAGACTCTCAATTTGCCGTACAATCCAAGTTTCAAAATGATTTACAATCAAAGGTTCAATCCCTTTTGGAACAAATATTTGGTCCTGGTAACGTTGCTGTTAGAGTAAATGCTCAATTGAATTTTGATAAAAAGGTTGTAGAAAACAAATTGTTTACCTCACCGAATCCGGAGTCCGGAGAAGGAATATTAAGAAGCGTCCAGGAAATTAAGGAGTACTTTAGCGGAAATTCTTCTTCCCCGGCAGGTGTTCCCGGAACAACTTCACAGATACCCGGTTATCAAGGGCAACAAAATCAAGGTGGTTCATCAAGTTATCAAAAAACGGAAACGGTAAAAAATTACGAAATAAATGAGTCCATTGAAAATATTACTATTGCACCTGGAGCGGTTAAAAAATTAACGGTATCTGTGGTTATTAACAGGAATTTGACCGATGAAGAGAAAAATAAAATAGCTTCCTTGGTGGGAAGCGCAATAGGCTTTGATAGCAATAGAGATATTATTACTGTTGAAGGAATGACTTTTGAAAGATCATTAACAGAGTCCCTGGCCAAGCAAATGGAAGAAGATAAGAAAAGTCAAGCAAGACAGAGGGTTTATATTTTAGTAATTTCTGCTCTTGCATTGATGATATTTTTTGTGATTGCAAGGCGTTTATGGACAGCGAGAAAAAGGGCTATGGAGGAGAAACTTGCCGAGCAACTTATTTTACAACAGGCTGCAACTTCTTCAAAGGCGGAAGAAGATTTAAATATCCTTGAAGCAAAAAATAGAACAAGAGATATAGAAATGCTGGTAAAAAATAGACCGGAAGATGTTGCTAAGATAATTCGAACCTGGCTGAATGAGGAGTGAGGTGTTTGATATGCCTATAAGCCGCCTTACTGGGAGACAAAAAGCAGCTATATTTATTGCTTCCCTTGGACCTGAACTTGCAGCAAATATATATAAATATTTGAAGGAAGAGGAAATCGAGCAATTGACATTAGATATCGCGAGTTTGCGGAAAGTGACCGATGAAGAAAAAAAATCTGTTTTTGATGATTTTAAGACCATGTTTGTTGCCAGTGACTACATTACTCAGGGTGGAATAGATTATGCCAAAGAAATATTAGAAAAGGCCCTGGGTACGCAAAAAGCCTTTGAAATAATAAACAAACTTACTTCTTCTCTACAGGTTAGACCTTTTGATTTTATACGAAAAGCCGATCCGGCTCAACTTGTGAACTTCCTGCAAAATGAAAACGTTCAGACCATAGCCCTTGTTTTAACATACCTTCATCCTGAACAGGCGGCAAAAATACTTTCAAATTTACCGCCGGAAAAGCAAGTGGAGATTGCCAAGAGGATAGCAATGATGGACAGAACTTCTCCTGAGGTCATTTTTGAAATTGAAAAAGTATTGGAAAAACAATTAGCCTCGGTAGTCATGGAGGATTTTACCAATGCAGGTGGTGTACAGGCTATTGTTAATATATTAAATAACGTTGATAGAACCACTGAAAAAAATATTCTTGAAGTGCTTGAAATGGAAAACCCGGAACTTGCTGACGAAATTAAACGGAGAATGTTTGTTTTTGAAGATATTATTACCCTTGACAATAAAACGATTCAAAGAATACTCCGTGAAGTGGATAATCAGGATCTGGTTCTTGCTTTGAAAGGTTCCAGCGAGGAAGTCAAAAATAAAATATTCTCTAACGTCTCAAAGCGTCAGGCTGAAATGATACAGGAAGATTTACAGTATATGGGACCGGTAAGATTAAGGGATGTGGAAGAGGCACAGCAAAAGATAGTTGCCATTATAAGGAAGCTCGAGGATGCGGGTGAAATTATAATTTCCCGCGGCGGAGGAGATGAGATAATTGTCTAAGGTATTGAAAAGGATTGTATTTTACGATAATCCGGTAAAATTGGAAAACGGTAAAACATTTTTATTTGAAGTACATAGTCATGAGAACCTTGCGGGATTACCGGTTCATCAAACACAAAAAGACATTATTGATCCCTTTGAACAGGAGGTTTTAAAAAAGCAATTTTTACAATCAGCTGAGGAGGAAAAGGAAAGAATAATTTCTGAAGCCAAAAAAGAAGCCGAGAAAATTTTAACGAAAGCAGAAAATGAAAAAGAACAAATTTTAAAATCTGCTTATGAAAAAGGTTTCAATGAAGGCTATAATAAAGGAATAAATGAAGGCAGGAGAAAAGGAGAAGAGCTTTTTTCCATTTATCTTAATCAATTTAAAGAATTAGAACAGAAATTATTTTTGGATTACCAGAAAAAATTAGAACAAATCGAAAAACAGGCTTTAAAATTATCCCTGTACATTGCGGAAAAAATACTCGGGAAAGTTATCGAAATCGACAGGGATTATATAAAAAAACTTATAGAAAAGGGTTTAAAAAAAGCAAGGGAAGATCGGGAAATATTAATTCGAGTATCGCCCTCTGATTATGATATTTTGATGGATAAGTTAGAACAATTAAAAGGAGAAACAGGATATAAAAAAATTTCCATTATTAGCGATCCCACTTTACAAAAAGGAGACCTTATATTGGAAAATTCGGGGTTTATCATTGATGCGGGCATAAAAACCCAGCTAAATGTTATAGAAAAAAAATTGAAAGAGATGGAGCTGATATATGATTGAAGAAAACTTTGAATTTTATAGAAAAATTATAGCAAACACAGAAACGATAAGACCAAAGGGAAAAATCTCGAAAATTATTGGACTTACTATGGAAGCGGAGGGCCCTATTGCTGAAATTGGAGAGCTTTGCGAAATATCTCCTTATTATTCGAAGGAAAGTGGTAAAAGTATTTTAGCGGAGGTAGTGGGATTCAAAGAAGATAAAATTATATTAATGCCCTTAGCGGATATAGAATCTATTGGTCCCGGTTGGGATGTGGTTGCCCTGGGGGAAAAGCTTTCGGTTCCGGTAGGGGAAAACCTGATGGGAAGAATATTAGATGGGTTAGGCAACCCTATAGATGGTAAGGGCCCAATTAAGAATTTAACAAAGTATCCACTGAATAATACTCCCCCTAATCCCGTTGAAAGAAAACCTATAAAAGAGCCTTTGCCATTAGGAGTAAGAGCCATTGATGCACTTTTAACCTGTGGTAAAGGACAAAGAATAGGGATATTTGCAGGAAGCGGAGTGGGGAAAAGTACGCTTCTTGGTATGATAGCGAGGAACTCAACGGCAGATATCAATGTAATAGCCCTGATAGGAGAGAGAGGCAGAGAACTTAATAGTTTCATTCAAAAGGACCTGGGAGAGGAAGGGTTAAAACGTTCGGTAGTTGTAGTGGCAACTTCCGATAATCCTCCTCTGATAAGAACGAAAGGAGCTTTTACCGCTACTGCTATAGCCGAGTATTTCAGGGATCAGGGAATGGATGTAATGCTTATGATGGATTCCATTACGAGATTTGCAATGGCTCAAAGGGAAGTTGGACTTTCAGCGGGCGAGCCACCGGTTAGTAGGGGTTATACACCTTCGGTTTTTGCCGTACTTCCAAAATTACTGGAAAGAGCGGGTATGGGAAAGGTGGGCTCCATTACGGGTATTTATACCGTTCTTGTAGATGGGGATGACTTTAATGAACCAATTTCTGATGCTGTAAGAGGGATTTTGGATGGCCATATTATTCTTTCAAGGACTCTCGCAAACATGAATTTTTATCCTGCAATTGACGTTTTATCAAGTATTAGCAGATTAATGGATGAAGTGATTACAGAAGAGCACAGAAGATTGTCTTCAAGGGTAAAAAACATCCTTTCGGTATATAAGGAAGCAGAAGAATTAATAAACATAGGTGCATATAAAAAAGGCACTAATCCAAAGATAGACGAAGCTTTAAGATATATTGACAGGGTGAATAATTTCTTAAGACAGGAAATAAATGAAAAATCAACCTTTGAGGAAACCTTAATACTTTTAAAAGATATTTTTTCTGAGGATGAAATAGAATGAAAAAGTTTAAATTTAAATTGGAAAAACTTTTAAACGCTAAAACGGTTATTGAAAATTTAAAAAAAGAAGAACTTTTTAAAGCAAAAAAGAGGTTGGAAGAAGAAAAATATGCTTTAGATTATCTGGAAGGTATCAAAAACGAAATTTTACTCCAAAGCCCCTCGAGGCAAGTAGATTCTGTAAAAGCTTACGAGTTAATTAATTTTGATAATTTTTATAGAAGAGTATCTGAATTAATATATAACCAGAGAAAAAAGGTGGAAGAATCACAAAGAATGTACGATTGTTCTTTAAATGAATTCCTGA
The DNA here is from genome assembly GCF_049723235.1 of Thermovenabulum sp. Classification (NCBI taxonomy): domain Bacteria; kingdom Bacillati; phylum Bacillota; class Clostridia; order Thermosediminibacterales; family Thermosediminibacteraceae; genus Thermovenabulum; species Thermovenabulum sp. Next base: position 47,005 of record NZ_JBNARB010000005.1, read on the forward strand.
ATGCAAAAAGAGAAAAAAGGATTCTGGAAGTTTTAAAAGATAAGAGATTCAAGCTTTTTCTGGAAGAATACGCAAAACAGGAGCAAAAGAATCTGGATGAGCATGCAATAATTGCTTTTTCAAGAAGGGATGAATAGAATTAATGTCTTCAAATAAATTTAAAATTACTGTTTTTATTTTATTAATATTGTTTATAATTACCTTTCTTTTTACTTTATTTTTTGTTGTAAAAACTGCTGATCCTTCAAAACTAAATCCAAAGGTTCTGCCAATATTGGGGAAACTCCCGTTCACGAAGAACGTAATTAAGGAAACTAACACTAATAGTACCCTGCTTTCAAAGGAAGAGCTTTTAAAACAAAAAGAAGATGAGCTAAAAAGTAAAGAAGAGTTGTTAAAGCAGAAAGAAGAAGAAATTTTGAAAAAGGAAGAAGAATTGTCAAAAAAAGAAGAGGAACTAAAAAAACTTCAAGCGTATATAGAGGAAGAAAATAATAAATTGGAGAATAACAAAAAAGCAATAAAAGACATTGCTTCCTATTATGAATTAATGGATCCTTCGAGTGCTGCCAAAATATTTGAAGAAATGTCCGTGGATCAAGCAACAAAAATATTATCAAATATGAAAAAGGAATCGGTTTCCAGTATCTTGTCCTCTATTCAACCCAAAAAAGCTGCAGAGATAACCAAAAAACTGGGAAATTTATAAGGTTTTCTTTTTGAATAAATAAATTAGCGAAAGGAGGTGAGAAAATGGAAGGAACCGTGGTTTGTATTAATTGCAATCCGAACAATCAGAAAATTAAACCTGTCAATCTGAAGATTGATAAGATTAAAAGTAACAAGAGTAAATTTTTCAATAAATTGATGGAAGTTGAATTTAAACAGAAAATAGGTCTCATTAATGAAGAAAGCGAAATCAATGGTCAGGAAGAAAACATACTTTGGATGTTACTTTCATCTTATTATTTAAATTTTTTTCCTGAGGCTTCTAAAGGTCAGGATATTAATTTTATTCAGGATGAGATAAAAATACCAAATAATATTATCCCATCACAATTAAATAGTGGAGATGAAGGTAAAGAAATTGAAGAAAAAATTTGGTTTTTACTGAAGGAGATAATTTCGGATTACAAAACCAATAAAGACTTCGATGATAAATTTAACCAGCTTTTAGATATATTTGGTGTTGAAGATGTAGAAAAAACCGCATTAAAAGAGAAATTTATTGAAATTGTTCAAAAAGAAAGTCCAGAATTTCTTAAAGAAATGAATGGAGAAAAAAGCGAAAGGGATGGATCAATAGAAGTTACCCCGGGATATCATGATAAACTTGAATTGACGAATAGCAATAACAAAAATAATGCTATAAAAATACTAAAAGAAATATTGCCCGGTTCTTCGAATTATAGAAAGATTCCTTCAAAAGATTTGAGCATAGAAGAATCTGCAGTTTTGCCGGCACTCAGTAAAGAAGATATAGGAATTATAACTACTCCTTTGGAACCGGTAAATAAAGATGAAATATTTATAAAGGGAGAAAAAGATAAAATTGATTCTAACTTTTTTGAAGAACTGGTAGAAAAAATATCAGTTATAGCTAAGGACAAATCAAAAGAGCTTCATATCAGGTTAAAACCCGATCATTTAGGAGAAATGATAATAAAAGTAATAAATGAAGAAAAAAATTTAAAGGCTCAAATCTTTGTAGAAAATCCCTTTGTCAGAAAAGATTTAGAGGCAGGGCTTAATAATTTAAAAAGCCAAATAGTAAAACAGGGTTTTGAGGATGTAAACATAGAGTTAGTGAATGTTAAAAATGAGATGGGGTTTTACAACGACTTTTCCGGCAGGGAAAGGGACTGGTTTTACAAATCAACTAAACAAAAGAATAATTTTAAAATTGAAGACGCAAATGAGCCTTTCGATGTAGCAGAAATTACCAAAGGTAGTAAAAATATGTACTTTTGGAGTTTAAATCAAAGCAACATAGATTATTTTGTTTAATGGGAGGTGATTTGCTTGGTAGAACAAGTTTATTCTCCTTACCAGGTTATGAACACCTCGGTAAGTAAAAGGGATTCAGCTACAAAAAACCTGGGGAAGGATGAATTTTTAAAGCTTTTGATTACTGAATTAAAAAATCAAAATCCCTTGGAACCTTTAGACAGCAAGGAATATATAGCACAGCTGGCTACTTTTACTCAAGTAGAACAGATTCAGGAAATGAGAAGAGAATTGAGCTTTTTATCGAGCATTTCTTGGATAGGAAAGAAAGTAAAAGCTGTATATGAAGAAAAGGAATACTCCGGAGAGGTAAAAGGAATAGTTCTTGATAATAATGAAATAGGTTTACTCTTAGGAGATGAAGAAGTAAAAGTACCATTATCCAGTGTAAAAGAAATAAAATAGGCCTTTGGAGATGAGAAAATGAGTGATTTCATAAGGATTTCGGATTTAATGAATCCATTAAATACAATTGTAGAAAAAGTTGATAAAAACAAATACACTGTTGAAAAACAAGAAAAGGTAAAATCCGATGGCAAATTTAAAGAAATATTAGAAGAGAAATTAAAACAGGATTTAAAAATTTCAGGTCATGCAGCTATGAGAATGAAATTGCGAAATATGAATTTGAGCCAGGAGCAATGGGATAAACTTAAAAATGCTGTAAGTAAGGCTGAAGAAAAAGGAGTTAAGGAGTCATTGATACTCATGGATAATATGGCTTTTATAGTCAGTATAAAAAATAAAACTGTAATTACTGCCATAGATGAAGAAAACTTAAAAGAAAATGTTTTTACAAACATCGACGGTGCCGTGATAATATGAGCTGGACCGCGTTATGGGGGCTCATGAAACCCTGATGGACCGAGGGGTTTCCGGCACTTAAGAAATTAGTTAATTGAAAATAATTTATACGGAGGTAATATGCCATGATGCGGTCAATGTTTGCCGGTGTAACCGGCCTCAGAAATCATCAAATTAAAATGGATGTAATAGGCAACAATATTGCCAATGTAAATACGGTAGGGTATAAAAAAAGCCGGGTAACCTTTCAGGAAGCTCTGGCACAAACCATGAGAGGAGCATCAGCGCCTCAAAATGCAAGAGGAGGAACAAACCCCTTGCAGGTGGGCCTTGGTATGACCATAGGTGCGATTGATACAATTCATACTCCGTCAAGCCTTGAAACTACGGGCAATATGACCGACTTAGCAATTGAAGGAGATGGATTTTTTGTAGTTACCGATGGACAGGAAAGATATTACACCAGGGCTGGAAATTTTGGATTTGATGAAGAAGGAAATTTTGTAAATACTTCTACCGGTTATAAAGTTATGGGCTGGCAGAACGCTCAATCAAAAACTCCCCAAAACATTTCAACTATAACTATCAGAAAAGGAATGATGATGGCCGCAAATAAAACCGAAAATGTAGCATTTTCAAAAAACTTAAATGATGCGGATGAAGTTGGCACATCTTATATTATTCCTTTTAAAATATTTGACTCAAAAGGTAATACTCATAACTTAACAATAATTTTTACAAAAACCGGAGGTAATGCATGGAGCTATTCAATAAATAAAGATCCAAACGATACTGATTTAAATATAGAGAGAGGGGATACAGGTGATTTACAATTTACTACATCGGGAGATATTAATTTAGACGCAAGCAATATAGATACCCTTTCTATTACAATTAGCGGTGCTGATAATATGAATATTACCTTAGATTTCGCTAATGTTACCCAATATGCCAGGGAAACAACAATTGATTTATCTTATCAGGATGGTTATGCTGCGGGAACGCTTTTGGGTATTGCGATCGATTCATCGGGAACCATCACCGGGATCTTTGACAACGGCATAAATAAAGAGTTGGCACAGATTGCCCTGTGCAATTTTGATAATCCTTCGGGGCTTATGAAAGCCGGGAAAAATATGTTTAGAGAATCGGCAAACTCGGGTGTTCCCCAGATCGGTTTCCCCGGCACCGGAGGAAGGGGTTCCGTTTCTCCCGGTTCTTTAGAAATGTCCAATGTGGATTTAGCCGAAGAATTTACCCAGATGATAATTACCCAGAGAGGGTTTCAGGCAAATTCAAGGATAATTACCGCTTCCGATGAGATGCTGCAGGATCTGGTAAATCTAAAAAGATAAATATTAAGTGATTTATAAAAGGGCCCGGACCAGAAATGGCCCGGGCTTTTTAGAAAAGAGGTGCGAACTTTTGATTGAAGTAACAAGGCTTAATGGGAAAAAATTTTATATTAACGCCGAATTGATAGAAACGGTGGAATCCACCCCCGATACGGTGATAAAGCTTACTAATGATAAAACTTATTTGGTCGAAGAACCTCCCATGGTAATTATTTCAAAGATTATAGAATATAAAAGAAAAATTTTAAAAGGATGTGAATATTAATGGACCGGGCTACATTGCTTGGGATGATCGGGGGCATTGCGGTTCTTACCTGGGGAATTTACATGGGAGGAAGTTTATCGGCATATATAGATATTCCATCTTTTTTAATTGTATTTGGAGGTGTAATTGGAGCTGTTTTTATAAGCTTTCCCTTTTCAAAAGTTATTGAAACTACAAAAATTTTAAGGATAGTGTTTTTTGAAAAACAGTTAGAAGCAGAGGAAGTTATTTCAACTATTGTAAATTTAGCGGATATAGCAAGAAAAGAGGGATTGCTTGCCCTTGAAGACAGCGCATCCCAGTTAAAAGATGATTTTTTAAAAAGAGGGATTTTACTTGTGGTAGATGGAACAGATCCGGAGCTGGTTAAAAGTATTCTGGAAACAGAACTTTCCTTTCTGGAAGAAAGGCATAAAGAAGGTCAGAGTTTATTTGAAACAATGGGTGCTTTAGCACCGGCATTCGGTATGATTGGAACAATTATTGGATTAATTAATATGTTGAAAAGGCTTGACGATCCCAGCGCTGTAGGCCCGGGTATGGCCACTGCCTTAATTACAACTTTTTATGGTTCCATATTGGCCAATCTTTTATTTCTTCCTATAGCGGCTAAATTGAAAGTTAGAAGCAAACAGGAAATTTTAATTAAAGAGGTAATGATTGAAGGGGTACTATCCATTCAAGCAGGGGAAAATCCGAGAATTATTGAAGAGAAATTGAAAGCCTTTTTAGCACCAAAGATGAGAAAAAATATCAATGTTAAAAAAGCTGCGGAAAGCGGTGAGATTAATGCCAGCAGGCAGACGGCGAAGGTCTGAAGAAAATGATAAGGGTCCAGGATCCCCTTTGTGGATGACCACTTATGGAGATCTTATTACTCAAATACTTATATTTTTTGTTTTGCTTTATTCTTTATCAAGTATAGATACGAGAAAATTTGATTTAGCTATGACCTCTCTCCAGGGTTCTTTAGGGATTTTACAGGGAGGAAAAACTTATTATAAACAAGAATTCATTGAAAGCGGAACGGGACAAAATTACGTTGCAGAACGAGAAAAAACAGAACTTGAAAAGATAGGGAATGAGATAGAAAAAATAATTGAGTCCAATAATTTAAGAGGTATTAAGGTAGATATGGATGAAAGAGGATTAACTATACGTTTTTTAGAGGGGGCTTTATTTGATTCGGGTAAAGCGTTTATCAAGGACAATTCTAAGGAGATTTTAGACAAGATAGCCCCAATACTAAAAGAAAGCAATCATCATATAAGGGTAGAGGGACACACAGATAATGTTCCTATACATACGAGGGAATTTCCTTCAAACTGGGAATTGTCTACTGCAAGAGCGGTAAATGTGGTAAGATATTTTATTGAAGTTCACGGCATAAACCCAAAAAAGATTTCAGCTGCAGGGTACGGCGAATATAGACCTGTTGTACCCAACGATACCGATAAAAATAGGGCTTTAAATCGAAGGGTGGATATAATTATTCTAAAATCCAGTTTGGAAATGCAAGAACCGAATTAAGATAAAGAGTTGGAGGAGTTATAAATGGCAGAAATGGCGCAAAAAAAAGGAATGAGGAGAATCCTTCTAATAATTTTTATTGTTGTTATTTTAATGATAATTTCTGCATTTATGGCGTATTTTTTAACCAAAAACTTTTTATTTCAGGATAAAGCAAAAGAAGAAAAAAAAGTTCTTGCACCTTATCAGGCCGGTGAATTTTTGACAAATCTTGCCGATCACGGTTATATAAAAATTTCTCTTGTTTTTTTACTGGAAGGTAAAGATGCGGAAAAGGAATTAAAGCAGCGAGAATACGAAATAAACGACAGGATTTATTCAATTCTTCGGGCAAAAACCTTTGAATCAGTAAAAGACAGCAATGGTATGGAGGTATTAAGGGGAGAAATCAAGAATAATATAAATAAACTTTTGGAGAAAGCAAAGATTGTGGATGTGTATTTTAACAGTATTATTGTGAATTAAGGAGGGGGAAAAGGTTGTCAGATATTTTATCCCAGAGTGAAATAGATGCCCTAATTGCAGCTCTTACTACAGGTGAAATAAAGGTCGATGAGATAAAAAAAGAATCCCAGGAGAAAAAGGTAAAAATTTACGATTTCAGAAAACCCAATAAATTTTCAAAGGAACAGTTAAATTCAATAAAAGTGATTCATGAGAATTTCGGAAGGCATTTAATTAACTACCTAACTACCCAGCTTAGGACTTTGGTTCAGATAAGCGGTTCTCATGTGGATCAAATGCCTTTTGCCGAATTTTCTTCGTCAATTCCTAACCCCTCCATAATAGGAATAGTGGATTTTTCTCCTCTTAAAGGATCAGTGTTGCTGGTAACGAGTGTGGAACTTGCATATGCAATTATAGATAGGATGCTTGGGGGTATTGGAGAATACAAAGATAAACCGAGAGAACCCACCGAAATAGAATTGAACTTGATTATTAAGGTTTTTTCACGAATAATTAAATTAATAGAAGAAACCTGGAAAGATGTTTTTGAGGTACACCCGACTTTAGAAAAAATAGAAACAAATCCCCAGTACATTCAGTTAGTGTCTCCAAATGAAGCCACAGCCCTGATTACATTTAACATAAAAGTGGGTAAAACAGAAGGATTGATTAATTTGTGTTTACCCTTTATCGTAATCGAACCGATTATGCCCAAGCTTTCTACAAAAGCATGGCTATCATCTTCAAAGGAAGTATCTGATATTTTTTCTAAAAAATTAAATAAAAAGATTGAAGATATATCTGTGGAAATAAAGGCGGAACTCGGTAAAGCGATAATTTCTGTAAGGGATTTTTTGAATTTAGAAGTCGGGGATGTTATTCAGCTGGATAAAAATATAAAGCAGGAAATCGATATCTATGTTAAAGGAAATTTAAAATTTAAAGGTATAGTAGGGAAGAAAAATGAAAGAACCGCTGTAAAGGTTACCAGGTTTGTTGATGAAAGGAATGAGAATTATGGATGAAAACAGAATGCTTTCACAGGATGAAATAAATGAATTAATAGCAAGAATGAATGCGCCTTCCGAAATAATGGATTTATCAAGGGAAGAGAAGGATATTTTGGGTGAATTTGGCAATATTTCAATCGGTACTTCAGCCACTACCCTTTATACAATTCTAAGACATAAAGTAGTAATAACTACTCCCAAAGTGATGATTACTACTATAAATAAATTGAAAGAGATTTATTCAATACCCTTTATAGCTGTAATGGTAGATTATACTGAGGGGCTGGAAGGCAGTAATATTTTAATTATCAAAGAAGAAGATGCGAAAATAATCGCTGATTTAATGATGGGAGGGGATGGAAGAAATATAAATTTTGAACTTGATGAAATAAGGTTGAGCGCTGTAGGAGAAGCAATGAATCAAATGATGGGATCATCAGCTACTTCGTTATCGACCATGCTTAAAAAACCTATAAATATTTCGCCACCCAGAGTAAAAAGAATTATGCTTTCAGAGGATTCCTTAGAAAGCTATTTTAAAGAAGACGAACCGATTGTTAGGATTTCTTTTATAATGGAAGTGGGAGAATTAATAAAAAGTGAAATAATGCTCCTTATGAAGATAGAATTTGCTAAATCCCTCGTAAAAGAGTTAACTTCCTTTACAATGGATTCAACGGTAATTGATGAAGATATTAAGAAAGATGAGAAGACAATACCGGATATGGAATATAAGGGGCAAAAGCAATCATCTGTAGATAAGAAAGAAAAAATAGTTGTAAAACCTGTGGAGTTAGAGGAATTTTCTTCTGAAGAAGGTCCATACCAAAAGGCCAGTATTGAACTTATAATGGATGTTCCTTTGGAAATTTCGGTTCAGCTCGGGAAGGCAGTGAAAAAAATTAAAGAAATACTTGGCTTGGGCCCGGGTTCGATTATAGAACTCGATAAGTTAGCCGGAGAACCGGTGGATATTCTTGTTAATGGAAAACTTATTGCAAAAGGGGAAGTTGTAGTGATTGATGAAAATTTCGGTGTAAGAATTACCGAGATATTAAATTCTTCAGAAAGGGCAAGCCTTATTCAATAAGATTAGGAGGATGATAAATTATGTCTGGGATTTTGATAGTCGACGATGCAGCCTTCATGAGGATGATGATAAAAGATATATTATCCAAAAATGGGTTTCAGGTGGTGGGGGAAGCCGAAAACGGACTGATGGCTATTGAAAAATACAAAGAATTAAAACCAGGATTGGTAATTATGGATATTACAATGCCGGAAATGGATGGGATTGAAGCCGTAAAAAGGATCAGATCCCTTGACCCTCAGGCAAAAATAATTATGTGTTCTGCAATGGGTCAGCAAGCTATGGTAATAGAAGCTATTCAAGCAGGTGCGAAGGATTTTATTGTAAAGCCCTTCCAGCCGGATAGAGTTGTAGAGGCGGTAAGAAAAGCGATGGGGTAAGGAGATAAAAAATGAAAAGTAGGTTTATAATTGTTCTATTTTTAATGCTAACCGTACTTTCTTATAACTTCCAAATAATCGCTTTACCAAATAGCGGTCAAAATTATGACATAAAAAATTTAGAAAAGTATAATTTTGATAATCCGGATTCTCAAAAAACTTCCTATTCTTCATTTTACTCTGCTATAAATCTTTTGGCTTTTATTATTCTTTTTTCGATTGTATGTATTTTGGCCTTTTACTTTACGCGATTTTTATCTCTTAATAAATCCTTTTTTCAAAAAAGTAAATATATGGAAATTATTGATGTATTATCATTGGGCAATAAGACCAATTTATATATAGTTAAACTTCCCTCCGGCTATTATATTCTTGGAAATAATGAAAAAGGAATTTCTGTAATAAGTCAATTAGGTGAAAGGGAAATTGAATTGATAAAAGAAGCCGAAAATTTAAGCGGGGAAATGGGGAAAAAATTTGCCTCCCAGCTGGAATTATTTATCAAAAGAGCAATAAAATCTTTTGGAGCAAAAAATGGAGATGACAAAAAATGAAAAGATTCATTTTTAAAATTGCTGTAATTTTCATATTCCTGGCAGGAAAATTTACTATCGATTGCACCTTACTCCTCGCAGCACCGGAAAATAATTTACCCGTATTGAATTTTATAAAGCCATCGGGGACTCCTGCTGAAACCGCCACTACCCTTCAAATATTAATTGGCTTAACAATTCTTTCGCTTGCTCCTTCAATTTTAATAATGATGACTTCCTTTATAAGAATTATTATAGTACTTTCCTTTGTGAGAAACGGCCTCGGTATGCAGCAGGTTCCACCCAATCAGGTGTTAATAGGCCTTGCTCTTTTCATCACCTTTTTTATAATGGCTCCTGTTTTTAGTGACATAAATAAAAATGCGGTAGTGCCTTATTTAAATCAACAAATTTCCACGGGAGAAGCTATTAAGAGGGCAGAAAAACCTTTACGGGATTTTATGTTTAAACAGACAAGGGAAAAAGACTTAGCATTGTTTCTTCATTATGCAAAATTGCAAAAACAGGTAAATTCCCTTGATGACGTTCCTACATATGTTTTAATACCATCCTTTATAATAAGTGAACTGAAGACAGCCTTTCAAATGGGTTTTATAATTTTTCTTCCCTTTCTTGTTATCGATATGATTGTTGCGAGCACATTAATGTCAATGGGAATGCTAATGCTGCCACCTATTATGATTTCCTTACCTTTTAAAATATTACTGTTTGTTATGGTGGATGGATGGGATTTAGTGATAAAATCTTTAATAGCAGGATTTCATTAAGGACGGGATATAAATGAGTCAGGAAACAGTTATTTACTTAGCCAAAGAAGCCCTGGGTATTGCTATTCTTGTTTCTGCTCCAATATTAGGATTTTCAATGATAATCGGGTTGATCGTTAGTATATTACAGGCAACCACCCAAATTCATGAACAAACATTAACCTTTTTACCAAAGATTATTGCCGCAGTTATAGCTCTTTTGATTTTTGGGCCATGGATGTTAAGCACTTTGTTGCATTTTACTGAAACTATGTTTTTACAACTTCCAAATTTTATCAATTGAATAGGAAGATAGGGAAACAAAATGAATAATTTTTCGATTGCTTTACAGGACTTCCTAAAATTTTTATACATACTAATGAGGATTATCAGTTTTATGACCGTTGCTCCTGTGTTTGGAAGAAGGGAAACGCCTCTTCAAATAAAAATCGGTTTTTCGATGCTATTGGCAATAATTATTTTTCCTTTTATCGAAAATCAGGGTTTTAATTACGATATAATTGAGTTTATTTATTATACTTTGAAGGAGATTTTTACCGGCTTAATTATGGGCTTTTGTGTATTTACCATTTTTTCACTATTTTATATTACCGGACAAATGATAGATTTACAAATGGGATTTGGGATAGTAAATGTTATTGATCCACAAAGTAATACCCAAATTCCGTTAATGGGAAATTTTTATTATATCTTGGCTACATTAATTTTTTTGACAGTTAACGGGCATCATGTTTTGATTGCGGCTTTGATAAAAAGTTACGATTTTGTCCCCATGGGGAGGGGAAGTTTTGCTTCCTATAATTTATTAAATGTAATTTTAAATAGTTTTAAATACATGGTCATTACTGGCATTAAGATGAGTTTGCCGGTAATTACTATGATATTAATAGTGGATTTTATTCTTGCAATAATAGCAAAAATAGCCCCTCAAATAAATGTTTTCATAGTAGGTCTTCCGCTTAAAATTTTGATTGGAGTGTTTGCCATAATTATAGTTATCCCCTCTTTTATAATCGCTCTTGATGGGATTTTCAATGGTATTTACGATGGTTTATATAGCGTATTGAGGGGAATGATGACCTTAGAATGAATTTACAACTTTTTGCCCAGGAAAAAACTGAAAAGGCAACTCCCAGAAAGCGACAAAAGGCTCGGCAAAAAGGGCAAGTTTTTTCAAGCAGGGACTTGACTACAGCCCTTATGTTAATTGCTTCTATCTTTATTTTCAAATATTATTTAAAAAGCGTTATCAATGGCGTGATGAAGTTTATAATAGAAAGCTATAGCAATTTTTTCAATCAAGAATTAACAATGCAAAATCTTTCTCAAATATTTAATCAATCCTTGGTTTTGTTTTTATATGTAATAGTTCCTTTGGCTTTTGGAACTTTTCTCACCGGAATTATTGTCAATGTTTTACAAACAGGCTTAATATTTAATTTGGAACTCATAATTCCAAAATTTGAAAGAATAAATCCGATTGAAGGATTAAAAAGAGTATTTTCTACAAAAAGTTTGATAGAGCTTTTGAAAGTAATTATTAAAGTCACCGTTATATCTATATTTTCCTATAACGGCGTAATAACTGTTAAAGACGGAATTGATGAAATGATGGATATGAACATAGAACAAATTCTAAGTTTTTTTTCAGATGTTTTATTTAAAGTGGTTTTAAAAATTTCCTTAGCTTTACTTATACTGGCCGTTTTGGATTATCTTTACCAGTGGTATGAATATGAAAAAAGTCTCAGGATGTCAAAAGAGGATATAAAAGAAGAATTAAAAGAAATCGAGGGTAATCCTCAAATTAAAGCGAGAATAAGGCAGATACAAAGGCAATTAGCAAGAAGGCGAATGATGCAGGATTTAAAGAAAGCTGACGTGGTTATTACAAACCCCACTCACTTAGCTGTGGCTCTTTCCTATGATTCGGACAAACACGATGCACCTGTAGTAATTGCTAAAGGAATGGGGGAAATTGCATTAAAAATAAAGCAAGTAGCAGTAGAGGAAGATATACCTATTGTGGAAAATCCTTCACTTGCCCGTACTTTATACAAATCAGTAGAAATAGGTGAAACTATTCCCGAGGAGCTTTATCAAGCAGTTGCAGAAATATTAGCATACATTTATAGTCTGAAGGGAAGGAGAATTTAAAAGATGAAAATCGGAGATATTGCGGTAGCTTTGATATCCGTCCTCGTAGTAGTAATGATGGTGATTCCCCTTCCTTCTGCTTTACTGGATATTTTACTTTCGCTGAATATAACTCTTTCACTGGTGATATTACTGGTATCAATGAATACAGAAAAACCATTAAATTTTTCCGTTTTCCCCACACTTTTGTTGTTAGCCACATTATTCAGACTTTCTTTGAATATTTCTTCTACAAGACTTATATTGCTTTATGGTTATGCCGGTAGGGTAATAGAAGCTTTTGGTAATTTTGTTATTAAAGGGAATGTTCTTGTAGGACTTATAATATTTTTAATTATTGTTATTATTCAATTTATTGTTATTACCCGTGGAGCGGAGCGGGTAGCGGAAGTGGCAGCCAGATTTACTTTGGATGCAATGCCTGGAAAACAAATGAGCATAGATGCGGATTTAAACGCGGGATTAATCAATGAATCAGAGGCTCGAAGAAGACGTCAGGAAATTCAAAGAGAAGCAGATTTTTACGGAGCAATGGATGGTGCCAGCAAATTTGTAAAAGGGGATGCAATAGCAGGAATAATCATAACGGCAATCAATATTGTCGGCGGCCTTATAACCGGTATGGTATTTCAACAAATGAATTTTTCCGATGCAATTAAAAGATACGCTTTATTGACTGTTGGAGATGGCCTTGTAAGTCAGATTCCTGCATTACTTATTTCTACCGCTACCGGTATCATAGTAACCAAAGCTGCGGGAGAAGGTAATTTGGGGAACGATTTAGTAAATCAGCTTACAGCTTATCCCAAAATACTTTTAATCGCATCAGGGCTCTTAGCTTTTTTCGCTATAATACCCGGTCTTCCCCATATACCTTTCATAATTTTAGCGGGTATATTCGGCTATTTGGGCTTTTCTCTCCAGAATGCTTATAAAAGAGAATCTTTAAAAGAAAAGGAAGTTGAGAAAGTAAAGGAATTTGAAGAGATGCGAAAACCGGAAAACATTTACTCTTTGCTGCAGGTAGATCCCATTGAAGTAGAGTTTGGATATAGTTTAATTCCTCTTGCTGATAAGAATCAGGGCGGAGATTTAATGGATAGAATTGTAATGTTAAGAAGGCAATGTGCTTTAGAGCTGGGCTTCGTAGTACCGATGATCAGATTAAGGGATAATATACAATTGAATCCGGGAGAGTATGTAATAAAAATTAAAGGGGTTGAAGCTGCAAGAGGAGAAATTAAAATCGACCACTATCTTGTTATGAATCCGACCGGTGGTCCTATTGAAGTGGATGGGATTGATACTAGAGAGCCTGCTTTTGGATTACCGGCAAAATGGATACCTCAGGAAAAACGTGAAAGAGCAGAACTCTTGGGCTATACGGTAGTTGATGCCTCTTCGGTAATTACTACCCATTTAACGGAGGTTATCAAGGACTATGCCCATGAACTTATCGGTAGGCAGGAAGTAAAAAACCTTCTGGATGCAGTAAAAGAACATTCACCCTCTATTATTGAAGAATTGACTCCAAAAATTTTGAGTTTGGGTGAAATCCAAAAGGTCCTATCAAATCTTTTAAAAGAAAATATTCCTATTAGAGATATGGTGACGATATTAGAAACCTTAGGTGATTATGCGGTTCTAACAAAAGATCCGGATACCCTTACCGAATATGTAAGGCAAAGGCTGAAAAGAGTAATTACCAATAAATTTTTTCCCGAAAAAAGAGGAAGCGTGATCACCCTGGACAAACAGGTGGAAGATTTGATTTTAGATGCTCTTTCTAAAACAGAAAGCGGAGTATATTTATCTTTGGAACCTCAAATATTGCAAAAAATATTGAATTCGACTGCTGAAAACGTAAAAAAGGCTTATAAGCTGGGTATTCAGCCATTAATTCTAACGAGTCCCCTGGTGAGAAGGTATTTTAAAAACATTATCGAAAATAATATAAAAAATATTCCGGTCTTATCCTACGCCGAATTGGATCCAAATGTGGAAATTAAGGCCATTGGGATGGTGAAATTACAGTGAAAATAAAAACTTATATTGCAGATAATGTTCAGGAAGCGTTGTATAAGGTAAAAAGTGAGATGGGGAGAGATGCAATAATTTTGCAAACAAGAAAAATTAAAACCGGAGGCATCTTTGGTTTATTTGGTAAAACAAGGGTAGAAGTCATAGCGGCCTGTGAATTAGAACCTAAAAAATCCATTGAATCTTCAATAAATTTAACCCTACCAAGAATCAATATGAAGGCCTCCGAAAATATGTTTAATTACACGGAAAATATTAATGCTTTAAAATCTTCTATTGAAGAGAATCAAATTGAAGACATCAAAAATGAGTTACAGGAAGTAAAGCGACTAATAAAAGAAATTTATGATAATAAAGATTCTTTGGGCAAAAATGGATTCAAAAAGGCAAAAAGCTTTCAAGGGGTAATTGAAAGGTTAACTTCCATGGAGGTAAAAGATGAAGTAATAAAAGTAATTGTAAATAATTTAAAAAAGGACTCAAATGGCAATAATTCCAAAACTCTTTTGGAAAATGCTAAGAATGAGATAATTAAAATGATAAATCAGCCTGAACCAATAAAGATTAAAGAGATTCCTGCTAAAATAGCTTTAATTGGCCCCACCGGGGTAGGTAAAACTACAACTATTGCAAAATTAGCTGCACATTATTCTCTTAATGAAGGGAAAAAAGTAGCATTAATTACTTCGGATACATATAGAGTAGGGGCAGTAAGCCAGTTAAAAACATATGGAGAACTTTTGGAAATTCCTGTGGAAATACTTTATGAGCCCAAAGAAGCATCGAATATACTAAAAAAGCTGAACGGTTACGAAATTATTTTTTACGATACCCTTGGTACCAGCCCTAAAAATAAAATCTTTTTGAAGAAGATAAAGAATATCATAGAAGCAATAGAGCCGACGGAGCTCCATATGGTGATTAGCGCTACGACAAAAACAAGGGAAGTCGAGAATATTTTAGAAAATTATAAGGATTTAAATTATAACAAGCTTCTGTTTACAAAAATTGATGAAACCAACATTTATGGACTAATATTAAATGCTGTTTATTATTCTAAATGCTGTCTTTCATATATCACTACGGGACAAAATGTTCCGGATGATATCGAAGTAGCATCCCCTGTAAAAATAGCAAACCTTTTACTGGGAGAGAGTGATAATGCTTGATCAGGCCCATAGATTGAGAGAATTAATAAAAAGTAAAGAAAAAGCCTCAAAGCAGCTGAGAATAATAGCGGTATCCAGCGGTAAAGGAGGAGTTGGAAAAACAAATTTTTCTGTTAACCTGGCAATTATTTTAAAAGAGCTGGGGAAAAAGGTTTTATTGATTGATGCTGATTTTGGCCTTGCAAATGTAGATGTGATTTCAGGTATTTTCCCTAAATACAACTTATCCCATGTAATAAATAAAGAGAAAAAAATAGATGAAATAATTTTTAATGGACCTTCAGGAATTAAAATAATCCCTGGAGCTACGGGACTTTACGAGATGGCAAATTTATCGGAAGAAGAATTAGCAAACTTGATGAATGCCTTTGAAGCAATTAAATATGATTTTGATTTTGTAATCATTGATACCGGTGCGGGTATTCATAAAAATGTGGTTATTCTCCTTCGGTCTTCCAATGAAGTAATTGTAATAACAACCCCTGAACCTTCTGCTATTACCGACGCCTATGCTGTTATAAAATTGGTATTTAAGGATGTAAAAAAGATATATTTGGTAGTAAATAGGGTTGATAATTATAAAGAAGCGGATTTAACTGCTGGAAAAATTGCCAATGCGGCAAAAAAGTTTTTGAATGTGGATTTGGAATACTTGGGATATATCCTGGAAGACAAAGTTGTATCTAAAGCAAATAAAGAACAGGTTCCTTTTTATATAAAATACAAAGATAGCCTTTCATCCAAGTGTGTATTAAATATTGGTAAAAAACTTATATATGAAGAAATAGATCTTCCTAAAATCGAACCTTCTTTTGCTACGTGGTTTGAAAAATTAATTTCCAATTTTATACCTTCAGGGGGAAAATAGATGAAAGAGAAATTAATGGTAGGAATGAAAGTAGAAATAGAAATACAACGAGCGGAAGAAAAAATAAATTTTTTGACCAAAATTGAAGAAATAAAAGAAAATTCATTAATACTCGGTATGCCAATATATAAGGGGAATTATTTTTTTATTAATCTTTTAGAAGAAATTACCATATACTATTCGGTCAACGATTTATTTTATTTTTTTAGGGGAAAAGTAATAGACAAAAGTTATATACCTATTCCTGTGATAGAAGTAGAAATTTTAGAAGGACCTAAGAGGATACAAAGAAGAAGTTTCTTCAGGATTCCAGTTACATTAAAAATAAAGGTAAAAAATATTAATTCAATAAATTGGTGTGTTGCTTATATAAAAAATATTAGCGGCGGTGGAGCGTTATTACATACCTATATGGAATGCAATAAAAATGATATATTGGAATTGCGTATTCCGTTAGATAAAGAAACCCTTGAGGTTAAAGCCCGGGTTGTCAGAGTGGAAAAGGATATAATGCGATATATTAATCCCTTTGAAATTGCGGTGGAATATTATGATATTTCCGAGAAAGATAGAGATAAAATAATAAGATTTATTTTACAAGAGCAAAGAAAATTAAGAAAAAAGGGTTATTTTTAAATTTTAAGGCAGGGGTGTTATTATGGATAATAAATATTTAAATGTATTTATTGAAGAATCAAATGAATATATTCAAAAACTGAACATTGAACTACTGGAATTGGGAAAAAACAGAGATAGAAACGTAGATGAAATATTTCGTTATATGCATACACTTAAGGGTATGGCAGGGACTATGGGATTTGAAAAATTCACAGAACTATCCCATCAATTGGAGGACTTACTGGATGCAATAAGGTCCGGGAGCATTAGTATAAGTCCAGAAGTAGTAGATGTATTATTAGAAGGGGTGGACATTCTACAGGAATTCGTAGAGGAGATTGCGGAAAACGGACAGGAAGGAAATAAGGATATTTCAAAAATTATAGAAAAAGCAAAAATACTGATAAAGAATAATAATGAGAATGAAGCGAAAAATAATAAATATTTGATTGAAGAAAAGGAAAATAAAATTGAGCATTCCTTCAATGAATATGAATTAAAAATTTTTGAAGAAGCTTCTAGAAAAAACATGAATATTTTTCAGATAAAAGTTGTTTTGCAACGAGATTGCCTACTAAAATCTGCCAGGGCTTTTCTTGTATTTAAAGCCATAGAAAATTTTGGAGAAGTGATAAAAACAATACCTGAAGTCAAGGACATTGAAGATGAAAAATTTGATAGAGAATTTTATATTTATTTGATTACAAATACGAATAAGGACATTATTCAAAAATCCGTTGAATCTATTTCTGAAATAAGTGAAGTAATTATAACGGAAATTAATTTTGAAAATATCGCTCAAAAATATGGGTTATTTTTCAACTCTCAAAAATCCAGTAATAAAGATGAAAAAGTTAGTGCAACCACAGAAAATAGTTCAAAAGATATTAATAAAATAGGTGAAGAAAAAGATACAAAGGACATAAAAAAGAAATCGGGCAAGACTTTAAGAGTAGATATTGAGCGCCTTGATAATTTAATGAACCTTGTAAGCGAATTAATAATTATTAAAACAAGGCTGGAAGAGATAGAGGGAGATTTAGATAAAGATCAAGATAAAAGGGAAGCGATAGAATACCTTTCAAGGATTACTTCAAACCTGCACGATGCGGTTATGAAAGTACGGATGGTACCAATTGAAAATGTTTTCAACAGATTTCCGAGAATAGTATATGATTTATCAAAAGAACTCAATAAAAAAGTAAATTTAATCATTGAGGGGGCTGAAACCGAGCTTGACAGGACTGTAATTGATGAGATAGGAGATCCTTTACTTCATATTGTTAGAAATGCCATTGATCATGGAATTGAAAAGCCGGAAGAAAGAGTCAAAATAGGAAAACCTGAAGAAGGCAATCTTATAATGAAGGCATATCATGATGGTAATAATGTAGTAATTGAAATAAACGATGATGGTGCCGGAATAGACTGTGAACGTATTGCAAGAAAAGCTGTTGAAAAAGGTATTGTAGATGAAGCAAAAGCCTTGAGAATGAAAGAAACGGAACTTTTATCTTTAATTTTTGAGCCCGGGTTTAGTACAAGCGAAAAAATAACAGATATCTCCGGCCGGGGAGTAGGTCTTGATGTGGTTAAATCAAAGATAGAGTCCCTGGGAGGTAACGTAGAAGTCTATACCAAAAAGGGAGAAGGTACAAAATTTTTAATAAGATTACCCCTTACCCTTGCTATTATTCAAGCACTAATGATTAAGGTGGATGAGGAAAAATATGCGATACCTTTAAACACAATAAGAGAAACCGTTATCGTTTCTACAAATGAGATAAAAAAGGTTTACAAAAAGGATGTTATTGTTTTAAGAGGAAAAGTGATTCCGTTGATTAGCCTTCATGAACTCCTTGAAACAAGCAAGAAAGGATATATTAACGAAAAGATAATTGTGGTAGTTGTTAAAAAAGGAGAAAAAGACATTGGCCTGATAGTGGATGATTTAAT
This sequence comes from Thermovenabulum sp., assembly GCF_049723235.1. NCBI lineage: Bacteria > Bacillati > Bacillota > Clostridia > Thermosediminibacterales > Thermosediminibacteraceae > Thermovenabulum > Thermovenabulum sp. The sequence continues at coordinate 66,022 of NZ_JBNARB010000005.1, forward strand.
AGGTGAACAGGAGATAGTTATTAAAAGCTTGGGGAATTACTTAAAAAATCTCAAATTTATTGCGGGTGCAACTATTTTAGGTGATGGTCAGGTGGCTTTAATTCTCGACATTAATTCATTATTTGAGGAGGAATAATAATGGATTTAGTAAAGCAGTATGTGGTATTTAAATTGGGAGACGAGGAATATGGGATTGATATATTACAGGTAAAAACGATTGAGAAAGTTTTACCCATTACTCGTATACCAAGAGCACCCCATTATGTTAAAGGTGTAATAAATTTAAGGGGTGAAATAATACCGGTAATAGATTTAAAAAAGAAATTCGATTTAAAGGAAGAAGAATTGACTCCCGAAGCAAGAATAATAATAGTTAGTGTCGCTGATGTTACAATAGGAATGATTGTAGATTCTGCTACAGAAGTTATTCAACTTCCTCAAGATTCCATAGAGCCTGCCAATTCAATTAAAGTAGGAATAAATTCTGATTTTATTGAAGGCGTGGGTAAATTGGAAGATGATAGATTACTGATTATCTTAAATTTAGAAAAATTAATTGGGGATGTGAGGGTAAATTAACAATGTATTCAAACTTTGAACTGGATGTTTTAAAAGAAATTGGTAATATTGGCGCTGGAAATGCTGCAACTGCGCTTTCAATAATTATTTCAAAAAAAGTATTGATTAAAATACCCGAGGTTATGATTTTACCTTTCAATGAAGTTATCGATGTCATGAAGGATCCCGAAAGTTTTGTAACCGGGATTTTTTTCCGGATTGAAGGAGAACTTGAGAGTAACTGTGTTTTAATTATTCCTGAAAAAGAGACAAAAAACCTTCTAAAACTTCTTTTAAAAAAAGATATAAAAGATTTATTTACATTGAATGATATGGAACAATCTGCTTTAAAGGAAGTAGGAAACATACTGGTGAGTTCCTTTGTTTCCGCACTTTCAGATTTTACAAAGCTAAATCTAAAAATTTCCGTTCCCAGTTTAGCATTGGATATGGCAGCGGCTATTCTAAGTTTTCCTCTGACTATATACGGTATAATGGGGGACACCGCTTTATTGCTCTCAACAGAATTTTACGGGGATTCCGATGGAGTCTTAATAGATTTTTATTTAATTCCGGATGATGATAAATCTTTTAAAAAACTTTTGAAAGCAATTGGAGTGGATATTTTTGACGATGATACGAGTGGGAATAGGTGAATTTAAATCTGCAAAAGCTCCTGCCGTTATTTCAACCCTTGGTCTTGGCTCCTGTGTGGGGATATGTCTTTGGGACGAATTTACAAAGGTGGGAGGGCTTGCTCACATTATGCTTCCGGATAGTAATTTAAGCACGACTAAAAATTTTAATCCCGGTAAATTTGCGGACACTGCCATACCTTTATTAATCTACGATATGGAAGAATTGGGGGCAAATAGAAAAAGAATGATTGCTAAAATTGCCGGTGGTGCTCAAATGTTTGAGATAAAATCCCAGATGGAAATGATGAAAATTGGCAGAAGAAACGTGGAAGCTGTAAGAAAAGCGCTTTCTCAATTTAATATAAAAATAGTGGCGGAGGATGTGGAGGGAAATTTCGGCAGGTCGATAGAATTTAACTGTGACACGGGTTTATTGACAGTCAAATCCGTGGGACGAGGTATTAAAATAATTTAAAATTTAATGCTTGAGGTGGTAAAGTGCGGGAAGAGGAGCTAACGGAAAAATTAATTAATGAATACAAAGCACAAAAAAGCAAAGATTCTCTGGAAAAGCTGATAGAATTATATATCCCGCTGGTAAAATATATTGCAGGTAGGTTGGCAATCGGTCTGCCTTCCTTTATCGATTATGATGATCTGGTCAGCCTGGGTATGTACGGTTTATTACAGGCTTTAGAAAGATTTGACCCGGCAAAGGGGGTAAAATTTGAGACCTTTGCTTTTTACAGAATCAAGGGAGCAATTACCGATGGATTAAGGAAAATGAATCCGATAAAAAATAAAAACACTGCCCTTTTTTCAAATTTCGAAGAAATTTCACCCGATGAGGACATTAGCGAGGGTGAAGAACATTACGGGGTTATGCTGTGGGATTTAATTAATATCAACAAAGATCTAATAAATGATCCCCAGTATGAACTGGAACTTTCAGAAACAAAAAAGGTTTTAGCTGAAGCTATTGACAGACTCCCGGAGAAGGAAAAGATTGTGGTATCTCTGTACTATTATGAGGGTCTAACTTTAAAAGAAATATCTCGAGTATTGGACTTAACCCCTGCCAGAATATCGCAGCTTCATTCAAAGGCTATTCGCAGATTGAGAGGATATTTGAGCAGAAAAAAGAAGTATTTATAGATAATAGAAATCCGGGGTGAAAGGGTATGTCAACAAAACCCATAGACTTTCAAATTACTATTCCCCGTACTTACGAAACTTCAAGGGTAGAGCATAATATAAAAGCAGCAAACGACAATAAGATGATGATCATAGCAAGTAATTTTAAAAATGAGGTAGAAATCTCAAAGAGAAAAGTTAATATATCTGAAAATGCCGGTGGAGTTAAAATTGAAAAAGAAAAAAATAATCGTGCTAAGGATGAGAGGAAAAAGGATAAAAAAAATCAAGAAATCTATGAAAGCAATGATGACAAAAAAGTAAATATGAGTAATAAAAAGACGTCTCATATAGATATACGAGTATAAATATTTTTTATATTATAAAATAGAATTATTTCTTGACATCTTGCAGATAAAAATATATATTATAATTAAAATCCTACTAAAATAGTAGGAATTATACAAAATAAAATGTGGAAATATAATTTTAGTTTAAAAAATTTTATTTGAAAAGATGGGAGATGAATATATGAAGAAAATATATATGGACCATGCAGGGACGACACCTGTAAGAAAAGAAGTTGTTGAAGCTATGCTGCCCTATTTTACTGAAAAGTTTGGTAATGCTTCTACAGTTTATTCCTATGGAAGAGAGGCAAGAAAGGCTGTAGAGGAAGCGAGGGAAAAGGTAGCCGCATTAATCGGAGCGGATCCAAAAGAAGTGTATTTTACCTCAGGGGGAACGGAAGCGGATAACTGGGCCTTACGGGGAATAGCTTACGCCAATAAGGAAAAAGGTAATCATATCATAACAACCGCTATCGAGCATCATGCAGTTCTTCACACCTGTGAAGATTTAGAAAAAAAAGGTTTCAAGGTTACTTATCTTCCGGTAGATAAATATGGAAAGGTTAGGGTTGAAGATGTAATTAATGCTATTAATGATAAAACAATATTAATATCTATAATGCATGCAAATAATGAAATTGGAACAATAGAGCCGATTGAAGAGATCGGCCAAGCATTAAAGAATTTTGATAGAAAAATTTACTTTCACACCGACGCAGTTCAAACGGTTGGGAAGATACCGGTGGATGTAAATAAATTAAACGTAGATCTATTAAGTATTTCCTCCCATAAAATTTACGGTCCCAAGGGTGTCGGTGCACTTTATATAAAGAAAGGGACCAAAATCCAACCTTTTATGACGGGTGGAGGCCAGGAATTTGGGAAAAGAGCTGGAACGGAGAATGTCTCTGGCATTGTGGGATTTGGAAAAGCTGCTGAGCTTATTGCCTCGGAATTAGAAGAGCAACAAAAAAAGCTATCTTACCTCAGGGATAAATTAATAAAAGGTATTATGGAGAATATTTCAGATGTTATTTTAAATGGCCATCCGGTAGATAGATTGCCGCACAATGTAAACCTTTGTTTTAAATATATTGAGGGTGAGTCGTTACTTTTGAACCTGGATCTAAAAGGGATCTGTGCTTCCAGCGGTTCAGCTTGCACCTCGGGTTCTTTGGAACCCTCGCATGTACTTTTAGCAATCGGTCTTCCCCATGAAATAGCTCATGGGTCATTAAGGCTTACCCTTGGAAGAGATAATACTGAAGAAGAAATTGATTATGTAATTGAGGCAATTAAAGAAATTGTTGAGAAATTGAGACAAATGTCTCCGCTGTACAATCAGAAGAAATAAGGTATAGATAATCTGTAAAGTTTGAAAGGGGAAAGTTTGAATGTATAATGAAAAGGTAATGGATCATTTTACCAATCCGAGAAATGTGGGCGAAATACCCGATGCCGATGGAATAGGTGAAGTTGGAAACCCGGTATGCGGTGATATGATGAAAATATATATTAAAGTAAAAGATAATATTATCGAAGATATTAAATTTAAAACTTTTGGTTGCGGAGCTGCTATTGCGACAAGCAGTATGGTAACCGAAATGGTAAAAGGCAAAACAATAGAAGAGGCTTTACAAGTTACAAATAAAGCGGTGGCAGAAGCTCTGGGTGGACTTCCCCCCATAAAAATGCACTGTTCAAATCTTGCCGCCGATGCCCTTCACGCTGCAATAAAGGATTACGAGAGAAAAAAAGCTGAAAAATCGGGCGGGGAATAATTTATGAATAAAAATAAGGTTGTAGTTGCCATGAGCGGTGGAGTGGATAGCTCTACTGCAGCATACCTTTTGAAAGAAAAAGGATATGAAGTTATTGGAGTTACGATGCAAATATGGCAGGACCCCGATGAGGATTATATATTAAAAGAAGGCGGTTGTTGTTCAATAGCTGCAGTTTACGATGCAAGGAAAGTTGCAGATAAATTGGATATTCCTTATTATGTGGTAAATTTTAAAGAAGATTTTAAAAAAAATGTGATAGATTATTTTTTGTCGGAATATGTATCGGGTAAAACGCCAAATCCATGTATCGTTTGTAATAAAGTAATGAAATTTGATCTGCTTTTAAAAAAAGCATTAGAAATGGATTCTTTTTATCTTGCCACAGGCCATTACGCAAAAGTTGAATACGATAAAAAAAGCAAAAGGTTTTTACTAAAAAAAGGAAGGGATAGGAATAAGGATCAATCGTATGCCCTTTATAATTTAACCCAATTTGAGTTAGAACATATTATATTCCCTCTTGGTGATTACACAAAAAGTGAAATTAGACATATTGCGGAAAAAGCGGGGCTTCCAGTTGCGCAAAAGCAGGAAAGCCAGGAGATTTGTTTTGTTGATGGGGATTACAAGGAGTTTGTAAAAAATAGGGTACCGGATAAAATAAAGCCCGGGTATTTTATTGATACAAAAGGTAATATACTGGGGAAACATAAAGGTATAGCTTTTTATACCATTGGTCAAAGACGGGGTTTGGGTATATCCTCAAATAGACCTCTTTATGTAGTTAGAATAAACCCTGAAGATAATTCTATTGTGGTTGGAGGCGAAGAAGAACTTTACCAAAAAGGGTTTACCGTTAATAATTTAAACTGGATTTCAATTGAAAAACTGCAATGTGAAAAGAAAGTTAATATAAAAATAAGGTACAACTTTGATGAAAAACCGGGAATTATTTATCCATTAGAGGATGGAAGGGTTAAAGTAGTTTTTGACGAACCCCAAAAATCTATCACTCCCGGGCAATCTGCTGTATTTTATGAAGAAGATGTGGTGGTAGGCGGAGGCATAATAGAATAACATAATTAAAAAAATAATATAAAAAAAGAACCTGACAGTCAGCAGGTTCTTTTTTTTATGAATAAAAAACAAATTCTGGGAAAACTAATAAAAAAGATAAATTTTGGAAGGTGATCATAATGAACTGCCCAATATGTGGCAAAAATGAGATCGGAAAGGTCGGTACGAATCAATATTTTTGCTGGGAATGTTTAATGGAATTTTCGGTGAATAGTAATAAAATTGTGGTTTACGAAGTAGCCGATGATGGATCGCTTATCCCATACATGGAAAAATTATGTCCTGCAGAAATGAGAAATTAATAAATTAAATTAAATAAGATTAAATAAGGGGGAAACAAAAGTTAATAATGTATTAAAAATTAATAGTAAAAAACTATTTTACTATATTCTAATCCTAGTAGGAGTTTTTATATTATTTCTTTATCGCAAAAAAATAAAATCAATAATTTTACCATTTTTTATCGGGGGGATTATTGCTTATATATTAAATCCGGTGGTTGATTATCTCGAGAAGAAAGGGTTACATAGAACGGTAGCAATTTCTATAATTTATTTTATTTTAATAGGATATAGCATTGTGACATTATTTTACATAATCCCGGTTATGATAAATGAAATAAATAAGATAGTAGAATTATTACCTATATATTCAAAAAATGTAGATAATTTTATTAATACAATTAGAGTTAGCCTGGGTGATAGTATCCCTTCAAATATTAAAAGCACAATAGAAGGACAAATATTTAAACTTGAATCAGGGTTAGCACTCTTTTTGCAAAACACCGTAAACCTGTTAATTCATGGAATTTCGAGCTTTTTCAGCTCGATAATATTAGGACCAATTATAGGATTTTATTTATTAAAAGATTTAAAGAAAATAAAGAAAAACATTGAAGATATTTTGCCTGAAAAATACAAGTTCGTGATATTTCCCTTTTTAAATAAAATTGACTTTGCTTTGGGAAAATATATTCGAGGACAACTAATAGTGTGTTTTTTTATTGGAGTATTAACAACTTTAATTTTGTTTATTTTTAAAATAGAATTTGCTCTTTTAATAGGAATACTGGCAGGAGTGACAAACATAATACCATATTTTGGACCAATAATGGGAGCTTTACCGGCGGTTATAATTGCATTAATGAAATGTCCTCAAAAAATACCCTGGATTTTAGTATCTTTATTTATTATTCAGCAGGTGGAGAGCGGTATTATTTCTCCATGGATAATGGGGGAAAATCTTAATCTCCACCCATTAACTGTTATATTTTCTCTAATGGCAGGTGGTACTTTTTTTGGGATATGGGGTCTAATTCTTTCAATTCCAATGGCTGCCGTGTTAAAGCTTTTGATAAAATCATATAATAAAAATTTTATTGACAGCGAATAATTTATCATGTTATTATATAAAAAATGAATATTAATACCTCATCTCGATATGAGTTGAGGTAGAGGCGCGGTAAGTCAATAGTACTTTTACGATAGGCGCGGAAGGCCGATGATGTAAAAGGAAAGGGGCTACCGCCGAAGTGCAGCCTATATTCCGGATAGGTTGTACTGGGCCTATGCCGAACAGGTATAGGACTGTCACCAAAAAATCCCCAGTTTTTTGGTGGAGCGCTACTTCAAATTCGGGGAGAGTGGGGTATTTGCCTTGTTTTCGTCAGAAAGACAGCCGGCAAATACACCGGGTGTCTTTTTTTATTAATTGGCAAATATCTCCCCGAAAAACAAAAAAATCTAAAAGGGGAGGCTTTTTTATGCTTCATGAAAATCTTTCGATTAATGAAAAAGGACATTTAGAAATTGCAGGGGTAGATGCGGTAGAACTTGCTAATACCTTTGGAACACCGCTATATGTTTTTGATGAGGGATTAATAAGGGAAAATTGCAGGAAGTTTAAAAAGGAATTAGCAAATATATATGAAAACAGCGGGGTTATCTATGCTGGAAAAGCTTTTATGACAATGAATATGGCAAAAATTGTAGAGGAAGAAGGTCTTTATCTGGATGTAGTTTCCGGGGGAGAATTATATACGGCTTTAAAAGCTAATTTTCCTGCCAGCAGGATATTTTTTCACGGAAATAATAAATCGTATCAGGAATTAAAAATGGCAATACAATATGGCGTAGGAAGGATTGTTGTTGATAATTTTTACGAAATTGAATTGATAAATGATATTTGCAAGAAAATGAAAAAAACGGTGGATATTTTACTGAGAATAACCCCCGGTATAGAAGCCCATACTCATGATTATATAAAAACCGGACAAATTGACTCTAAATTTGGCTTCGGCCTCGAAAATGGACATGCGCTAATGGCTGTGAAAACTGCGGTAAAAATGAAGACGGTAAATCTTATAGGGCTTCATTGTCATATCGGATCTCAAATTTTCGAAACACAGCCTTTTAAAGATGCCGGAATTATAATGATGGAACTCGTAAAGACTATTAAAGATGAGTTTAATTACGAAATAGAAGAACTGGATTTTGGCGGAGGCTTTGGCATAAAATATACAAAAGATGATAAACCTCTCCCCGTGAAAGAATATCTTGAAGCGTTAGTTCTTTCGGTTAGAGAAAAAGCCGAAGAATTCGGATTGAAACTTCCAAAACTACTGATAGAGCCAGGACGAGCTATTGTAGGGCCGGCGGGAGTAACTTTATATACCATAGGTGCAATAAAAAATATCCCGGGGATTAGAAAATATGTAAGCGTAGATGGAGGAATGAGCGATAATATAAGACCAGCTTTGTATAATGCAAAATATGAAGCAGTGATTGCCAATAAAGCTTCGAAACCTTTAGAAGAAGTTGTTTCAATTGCGGGAAAATGCTGTGAGTCCGGAGATATGTTAATATGGGATATAAATCTTCCAAAAGTTGAGCCGGGAGACATACTCGCAGTATTCTCAACAGGTGCCTATCATCATTCTATGTCCAGCAATTACAATATGCTTCCTCGTCCTGCTGTGGTATTTATTAATAATAAAAAAGCAAGGCTGGTAGTAAAAAGAGAAACCTATGAAGATTTAATCAAAAATGAATTATTTGAAGATAAGGGTAAAACGGTATCATTTTTTGAACATACTGTTTAAAAGGTGCGCCAGAAGCGCACTTTTTTCTTTTCATAAAAATATGATATAATGCTTATATAAAATATTAATATTTTTTGCCAATAGAGAGGATGTTTTCTATGCCAGCATTTTTTGGTCCAGAAATGTTGTTAAGAATTCCTGCACTGCTAATTGCTATTACGATTCATGAATATTCTCACGCAATAACTTCCCAAATGTTTGGCGATCCCACACCTCGATGGAGCGGAAGGCTAACGTTGAATCCTTTTGCCCATCTTGACCCTATTGGGCTTTTGATGTTGTGGATATTTCGTTTTGGATGGGCCAAGCCCGTTCCGGTTAATCCATTTTATTATAAAAATAGAAAATTAGGTTTAACTGCCGTCGCTTTTGCGGGACCCTTATCAAATTTTCTACTTGCTTTTATAAGTTTTTTTATATTAAAATTGGGTATTACAGAAGGAATTTTAGAAAGTTTTTTATATGTTCTGTTTTCATATAATCTGATATTATCTGTTTTTAATTTAATCCCCATCCCGCCTTTAGATGGTTCCAAAATTTTAATGGGGATCATGCCCGGCGCCAATAATGAATTTTTTTATAAGTTAGAACAATTCGGGCCATTTATTCTTATTCTTCTTGTTTATTTTAATGTAATTGATTTTATTTTAAATCCGTTGATATCCTTTGTTTACAAAATATTATCCGCAATGGTCGGTATATTTATTTAAGAAATATTTAAAGGAGTGAAAGCAATGTCAAAAAGTCACAGAATAATGAGTGGAATGAGACCAACTGCAAAACTTCACTTAGGAAATATGATGGGAGCTTTAATGAACTGGGTCAAACTTCAGGATGAGTACGAATGTTTTTATTCTATAGTTGATTGGCATGCATTAACAACGGGATACAATGATACCTCGGGTTTAAAGAGCTATATTAGAGAAATGGTAATTGACTGGCTAAGTGTAGGGTTAGATCCGGAAAAATGTAATATTTTTGTTCAATCTCAAGTAAAGGAACATGCAGAACTACATCTATTGCTTTCCATGATCACTCCTTTCTCCTGGCTGGAAAGGTGCCCTACCTATAAAGAACAGCTACGGCAGTTAGAGGGAAGGGAAATAAATACTTACGGATTTTTAGGCTATCCGGTTCTTATGACTGCGGATATATTAGCTTACAAAGCTGACCTGGTGCCTGTGGGAGAAGATCAAGCCCCTCATTTAGAATTAGCAAGGGAAATCGTACGCCGCTTTAATTATCTTTATAAGCCGGTATTTCCCGAGCCGGAAGCTTTGTATACAGAAGCTAAGATTCTTCCGGGTATTGATGGAAGGAAAATGAGCAAAAGTTACGACAATTATATTGCAATTTCGGCTACTCCTGAGGAAATACGTCAAAAGGTAATGATGATGGTTACGGATCCCGCAAGGATAAAAAAATCCGATCCGGGTCATCCGGAAATTTGTACGATATACGCTTTTAACAAAGTTTTTGCTGAAGAAGAAAGGGTTAAAGAACTGGAGGAATCCTGTAAAAATGCTAAAATAGGTTGTGTGGAATGCAAGAAAAAATTATCGGACCTGCTGGTAAAGTACATGGAACCCATTCGCGAAAGAAGAATTTCCTTAGAAAAAAATCCTGATTTGGTTAATGATATTTTGAATACAGGTGCGAAGAAAGCAAGGGAAGTAGCTTCAAAAACTCTTGAAGAGGTAAGGGAAGCTATGAAGATATAAAAGCGAAGGTGAAAGCTTTGATAAGTGTAAAATTGGAGGCTTTTGAAGGCCCGTTGGATCTTCTCTTACATTTGATAGAAAAGAATAAAATAAATATTTACGATATTCCTATATCGGAAATTACCGAACAGTATATTTCCTATCTTTATAATTTAGAAAATATGGACATAGAAATTGCCAGCCAGTTTTTACTCATGGCTTCTACTCTTTTAAGCATAAAATCCAAAATGCTTTTACCTCAATCAAGAAAAAGTAATGATTCCCAGATGGAAATATTTTCTGCCATTGATGAAGATCCCAGAGCAGAGCTGGTAGAAAGGTTGCTGGAATATAGAAAATATAAAGAAATTGCTTCCCTTTTGAGGGAAAGGGAAGAAAAAGAAATGCTTTTAATAAAAAAGAAGCCCGAAGATTTTAGTAATTTTTGGGAGGATGAATTTATCCTCCCAAAAATTACGTTAAAAGATATTATTAATATATATTATTCATTAATGAAGGAAAGTAAAAATAATAAAGATTTTGAAATAAAGTTGGAATTAAAAGACAGTATTCCATTAAAACAAAAAATCAAAAATGTCTATAAACAAATTTTAAAAAAGAAAAAAGCGACATTTGCAGATCTTTTTAATAAAACCTGTACCAGAATGGAAATTATTGTAACTTTTCTTGCGGTTTTGGAGTTGTATAAGTTGAATAAAATAGATATTATTCAAGAAAAACCTTTTGATGATATTTATATTTTCTTAAAAATAAGGGGAGAAAATCGGTGGACAGAGAATTTATTATGGCAGTAATAGAAGCTATTGCCTTTTCTTCGGGAGAACCCGTTTCTATTGAGGAAATTTCAAATGCTCTGGGAATAAGTCAAGAGGAAATAATTAATGCTATAGAAAATTTAAAAATGGAATACAAAAAAATAAGCAGGGGTATATTCCTTTCTATAATAGGTGGGAAAATACGTCTTACGACTAAACCCGAAGTATTTCCATATCTTGAAAAATTATTTAAACAAAAAACAAAAGTGAAGTTAAAAAGAGCGGCTTTAGAAACCCTTGCCATAATAATGTTTAAACAACCTATTACAAAAACCGAAATTGAAATGATAAGAGGGGTAAATGTGGAAAAGACCCTCAACAGCCTTATTGAAAAAGGATTGATAAAAGAAGTTGATAGATTAGATGCACCGGGGAAGCCCATACTTTACGGTACCACTGATTATTGCCTTGAATATTTTGGGTTGGAATCAATAGAAAAATTAAAAGATGAATATGAAAACAGGAAAAATGCAGAAACTAATTAAGGGGATTTAGAGTGGTATTAAAATTGTTTAATGCAATCCTAATTGTTTTATTATTTTTGATAGGGTTTTTTTTTATTTTCCCCTTAACTATTCGTATTTATTTTCATTACAATAATTCAGGGGTTGTCGTCTTATTAAATTTTTTGGGAATTACTATAAAATATAATCCTGTTTTAAATAAAATTCAAACGAGGATTTTTTTTCCTTTTTTAGAATTTACCGTATTTGCTTCCAAGAAAAAAACAAAACCTAAGGTAATGAAAAATAGGAGAAATTCTCAAATTAATATAAAGGAATTATTAAATTTTATTGATAATTTATCCCGATACATAAGAATAAAAAAATTAAATTTTTACTGCAGGATAGGGTATAATGATCCGGCCTTTCTTGCTTTTATTATAGGTATCGCATGGTCTATTTTATTTATAATATATTCTTTTTTTGATATATTTTTTGACCTTGATAAAAAAAGCTCATCTATTTTTATTGAACCTGATTTCCTGAATAATCAATTAAAGGTAATTTTTGAAAGTATAATATCCATAAAGATAGGTAATATTATTATTACTGCAGTAGGTTATTATTTGATAAAAATTTTTAGAAAAAAAAGAGGGGCGAAGCAATATGGATACACATCCTATTGAGAGCTTGATGAAAACAGTAATGGCAAGTTTAAAGGAAATGATAGATGTCAATACAATTGTAGGAGATCCGGTGGAAAGTATGGATGGAAACGTGATTATTCCTGTTTCCAAGGTTACCTTTGGTTTTGCTGCAGGAGGCAGTGAATTTTCATCACAAAAGAATGTCCAGGATAAAGAAAAAAAAGAGGAAAAAGTATTACCTTTCGGAGGAGGAACAGGAGCAGGGATAAGCCTTCAACCAATAGCTTTTTTAATAGTAGGGGGAGGACAAGTAAAACTTCTTCCGGTTTACCAAAATGCTATGTGGGAGAGAATTTTAGATATTTCCCCTCAAATTTTAGAGCAGATAAAGACTATTTTTAAAAAATCAGAGGAAAAGAGTGTTCAGCCCTTATAGACCGGGCTTTTTTTATTTGATAATATTAACAAAGGATAAATATTACCATTTATTATTAATCAAAGGGTGATAGAAGTGGAATTGAAAAAAGCAATGGAACTTATTTGGGAAAATCGAAAATATGAAACACAGGATCCAAAAGAAGCTATAAGTCACCTTAATGAAGAGGTGGCTGAATCTCTTAAAGCTTTAATGAGGGGGGAGACGTCTAAAGCAAAAAGAGAGCTGGAAGATGCTTTATCCTGTTTGTTTATTGCTCTAAAGGTAATGGAAATTGACCCTGAAGAAGCGGTAAATAGACAAATAGCTCAGATGAGAAAAAGACAGGGTAGAACAATGATCTTTAAAAGGGATAGGGTCGAGATATATGTGGATGGGGAACTGAAGGGCGGATGGTCCCTGGGATGTGAAGAAGATATTAAAGAGGCTGAAAAAATTGCAAAAGAGTTTGGCTGTCATATAATTTACGAAGAAAAATAGTGAATGTTAAATCCCTCCATATTTTAGCAGAATTTTTTAACTTTTACTTACTCAGAATAGAAATATGGAGGGATTTTTGATGAATAGATATAAAAAATATTTTTCCGCTTTTTTTATTTTCTGGGTGATTTTTTGTTTTCAAAATATTTGTCTTGCCCAAATAGAAAAGCCGTACATCAATGCGAAAGCTTTTGTGTTAATGGATAGAACTTCTGGAAGAATACTTATAAGCCAAAATGAGGATATGAAACTTCCCATGGCGAGTACTACGAAGATAATGACCGCAATAGTTGCTTTAGAAAAAGGAGATTTAAACGATAAAGTATTTGTCAGCAAAAGGGCTACAAGAATTGGCGGTTCAAAATTTAACATTAAAGAGGGTCAACAGATTACTTTAAAAAATTTGCTTTACGGACTATTATTATGTTCCGGAAATGATGCGGCAATTGCTATTGCAGAACATATAGGAGGAAATGTAGAAAATTTTGTTAATATGATGAATATAAAAGCTTATGAAATAGGGGCAAAAAATACTCACTTTGCAAACCCGCATGGCCTTGATAACCCCGAACACTATACCACAGCAAAAGATCTGGCATTAATTACTAAATATGCCCTTGAAAATCCTGTATTTTGTGAAATAGTTGGTACTAAAGAAATAGAAATAGTTGATGGGGATTTTAAAAAAAAGATTAATAATACCAACAGGCTTTTAAGAATTTTAGATTATGTAAATGGTGTAAAAACCGGGTACACCGGTAAAGCGGGAAAATGTTTGGTGGCTTCTGCCGAATTAGATAATCTTAACATTATTTCGGTGGTTCTTAATTCTCAGGATCATTTTGCAGAAACAATTAAACTATTAAATTATGGAATAAAAAACTATCATCCTTTAGAATTGTTAAAGGATAATAACGTATATACAACCATCCGAGTAAAAAATGGAATATTCGATAGTGTAGATTTAATTCCGGCAAATAAAATAGTTGCTCTTATAAGAAAAGATGAAAATGTTGAAATTAAAAGCCAGCTACCTCAGGAAATAATTGCGCCGGTAAAAAAAGATGAAGAAATAGGTACCTTACAAATTTTTATTGACGGTAAGCTATTGTGTAATGTAAAGCTTAAAGCGGCCTTCGATGTCAGGAAAAAAAATATGTTTGATGTTTTCAAGCTATTACTTACAGAGTTGGCCAGATTTTAAAAATTTAGATTTAAAAGAGGATTTTTTAATATAATTATAGAATTATAAATCCATTATGGTATATTTTATATAAGGAGAGGTAGGATGGTTCATAGAAAAGAGGAGGTAATCTATTCAATTTTAAAAATGATTGCTGAAAATCCAGGACCAGTAGGTTCGGGATATGTTAGAGAAAACCTCAGATTAAAAGGCATTGACCTGAGCGAAGCCACCTGTGGACGAATTTTAAGACAGTTAGATACCGAGGGATATACAGAAAAAATAGGCTTTAAAGGAAGGATATTAACCTCATTTGGATTACAAAAACTAAGAGAATTAGAAAGCGAACAGAAAATTAATGCGTACAGCAATGAACTGAAAAAGGTGATCAAGGCTACAGGAAGGCAGGAGCTTTTGGACATTTTAGTCGCAAGAAAAGCGATTGAAAGTCAGATGGCAAAACTCGCGGCAAGGAATGTTACTTCCAAGGAACTGAAGGAAATGAAAGAAGTGTTAGAAGTTCAAAGAAAACATGTGGAAGAAGGAATCTCTATTGCCGAGGAAGATGTAAAATTTCATAAGTTGATAGCTCAAGCGGCAAGAAACCGTGTATTGGATGCTGCCCTGGATCTAATACGACAATACGGACAGCTTTCACCAATACTTGAATATATCAGATTGCAGGTAAAAGGTAAAATGCTTTCCGATCACAATAAAATATATGAGGCAATAGAAAAAAGGGATGAAAAAGCAGCGGAGGATGCAATGATTGAACATATGGAAAACTTAATGAAAGATGTGGAAAAATACTGGGATGAACTTTATTCAGGGCAGGAAGTCAAAAGATAAAATAATTTTTTAATTTTTTTAGAAAATACTACTCATCTATGATGAGAAGGAGGATCTGTATGTCAAAAATGTTAGAAAAGGTTATGGATGCCGTTGATCTTGAAACTTTTATTGTTGCTAAAAATGAAGAAGAAGGAAGAAAAATGGCATTATCGTTAATGAGAGAATTGGGATTCAAAGATGCGGATTTGGTTTTCATTCAATTTCAGGGAGCGGGTGTTCGTGTACGTTTGAGGGGATATGTATATAAGCCGGGCGATCAATATAAATGGTTATTAAGTGAGGAGGAATAAAAGAGATTGATAACGATTGGTATTGCTGGCACAGCAAAAAATACAGGGAAAACTACCACCCTTTCGTCAATAATTGATGAGCTTTATAAAAATAATGGAAAAATTGCATTGACAAGTATAGGCTATGATGGGGAAGAAATTGATAATGTTACGGGTCTTTTTAAACCCAGGTATAATTTAAAAGAGGGTATGATTTTGGCTACAGCTAGTAAAACCTTAATGAATAACAGTACATTTGAGGAGATTTGGAATACCGAAATCCCCACCCCCTTAGGGAAGGTAAAAGTGGTAAAGGTTAAAAAAGAAGGGCTTTTTGTTGTAGCTGGACCCAATAAAGGAAGCGAAATTGAGAAAATAAAAAAGTTATTTTATAATATGGGAATAAAATTTATGCTAATTGACGGAGCCTTAAATAGGATTGCCCCAATGGAAAACACGGATGCTATAATTATTGCAACAGGGGCAGCAATGAATACGGATATTGAAAGAATAAGTGATAATGCCAAAGCTATATCCTATATATTTAATGATATTGATAAAGTTCAAGATGAAATAGCAGAAACTTTAGAAGGTATTGAAAGAGTAACCATATTTAAAGAAAGAGATTTTATTAAAATGTCTTTTAATTCCTTATTGGATTATGAAAATTTGGATGAAGTATTAGGGAAAATTGAAAAGAACGATATTATTTATATACCGGGTCTTTGCATAAATTACTTACTGGAAGAATTTTTAAATAAATTGATTGAAAAGAACTTCAGAACTACAATTATTTTTAAAAATCCCGTAAGATTATTGCTGGCAGGAGCTCCGGAAAAAACAATGGAAGTGATATATAAAGCAGTTCTAAATGGGATAAATTGTAAATATTTGGGTAAAATTTCTCTTCTTGCTTTTACAATAAATCCTTATTACCCATTATACAATCCCCTGGAAAATGTCTATAAAGAAGCTTACATTGATGAATTAAAACTCAAAGAGAGTATGTTGGAAAAAACCAGTGTTCCCGTAATCAATATTAAAGAAGATGGTCCGCAAAAATTAATAAATATTATAGAAAGCTTTAAATACAGCAGGTTAATTCCCCTGTAAGGCAATACCTTATGGGGGATTTTTTATTCACAAAAATCTTTTTTAAAACATATGGTAATAGAAATAATATTTTTGTTCTTAGGAGGGACCTTTTCAATGAAATTGGATTATAGCTGTATTGATACAGCATCGAATTATTGTCCATGTTATTTAGCTGAAACGGGAGATTGCATAGTATGTTCCGTTTTAAGAGGTAATAATAATTGTGATTGCCGCTGGCCGAAAATTTGCATTTATCAGGAATTTTTGTGGAATGGTCGAAAAAAGGCTAATATGAGGAATTTTATACAAGCAAAAATAATAGAAAAAAAAATATACAGTGAAAACCTGTTTACCCTTACTATTAAATTACCGCAGGATATACAGGCAATCAATTTCGGTCAGGCTGGAACCTTTGTTTTCATGAAACCCCAGGATTCTCCGAATTTTTATGAGGTCCCGATTTGTGTAATGGATATTGATGAAGAAAACAATCTAATGTTTTTTGCAATTCAGGTATTAGGGCCAAAAACTAAAAATCTTTTTAATGAAAATGAAAAAATCGTCTTGAGAGGGCCTTATTATAACGGGATTTTAGGATTAAAATATATTAAATCATCTATATCGAAAAACTGTATGCTTATCGGGAGAGGTATAGGTCAGGCATCATTGGTGATGGTAGCAAAAACATTAAATAGAGGAAATAATAGGATTATTGCTCTGTTAAATCCCGGGGCTGTAATGTTTAATATTGCAGAGGAAATTTTAAAAAAATACGGCTTTTTAGTAGAACCCTATGAGGAAGAGAGTCTTAGAGATTTAATTTTAAAAGGCAATTTTGATTTAATATTCAGCGCTGGATCAAATTCTCAACATAAATTTATATTTGATTTAATCAGGAAAAATTGTTTAGATGTAAAACTTGCAATATCTAATAATTTTCAAATATGCTGTGGAGAAGGTGTCTGCGGGAGCTGTGCATTAAATTTAGATGGAGAAATGGTTCGCTTTTGTAAAGTCCAGTTAGATGCGGAAAGGGCGTTGGAGGAGGGATTGTTATGATAAGAGTAGTTATAATAGGTGGAGGATGGGCCGGGTGCGGAGCTGCTCTTGCCGCTAAAAAGGCTGGAGCAGATGTATTAATTATAGAAAAGACCGATATGTTATTGGGATGCGGTCTTTTTGGAGGAATCATGAGAAATAATGGGAGATTTACTGCTGCTGAAGAAGCAATTGAAATGGGTGGTGGAGAGCTTTTTGAGATTATTGATAGAACTGCAAAACATGTGAACGTTAATTTTCCCGGTCATAATCATGCAACTTTATACGATATTACAAAAATAGAACCAATAGTAAGAAGGTTTTTAAGAGAAACAGGCGTTGAAATAAAGTTTATGAAAAGAGCTGTAGAAGTAGAAATGAAAAAAAATATAATAAAAGGTATAATAATGGATGATGGCGAAAAAATATCAGGAGATGTATTTATCGAAACCACCGGATCCTCGGGGCCGATGGGTAACTGTTTAAAATATGGTAATGGTTGTGTAATGTGTGCACAAAAATGTCCAGCTTTCGGTCCAAGAGTCAGCATAAGCCAAAAGGCAGGTGTTAATGATTTAATTGGGAAAAGATCCCTGGATTTATTTGGTGCAATGAGCGGTTCCTGCGATATTAATAAGGATTCTTTAAGCAGTGAATTGCAAAAAAAGCTGGATGAAGAAGGGGTAGCGGTAATTAAATTGCCAGAGTCATTAATAAATAAGGAAAAACTTAAAATGAAGGTTTGCCAGCAGTATGCAATAAATGAATATGCTGAAAATATTATCCTTTTGGATACCGGTCATATTAAATTAATGTCTCCATTTTTTAATCTGGAAGACTTAAGGAAAATAGAAGGATTTGAAAATGTAATGTACGAAGGGCCCTTTGCAGCAAGTAAAGGAAATTCTATAAGATATATGTCAATGGCTCCGAGGGATGATTTCATGAAGGTATGGGGTATAGATAACCTTTTTTGTGCTGGTGAAAAAGCGGGTCCTTTTGTGGGTCATACAGAAGCTATAGTTACCGGGTTATTAGCGGGGCTTAATGCGGTAAGGAAAGCAAAAAACAAGGATTTAATAAAATTACCCGTAACTACTGCCATAGGCGATATAATAAGCTATGTAAATGAGGAAATTAAAAAACCCGATGGTCTTTATAAAAGATTTACTTTTGCCGGATCCACCTATTTTGAACGTATGAAACAAATAGGTTTATATTCTACAAATAAAAAGCAGATCAGTGAAAGAGTGAATAAAGAAGGTCTAACGGGAATTTTTGATAGAAAAATATTATAAACCCTGGATTATAAACGGGAGGAGAGTTTCTTTGGAAGTAAGATTGCAAAAATTTCTTTCTATGGCAGGTGTAGCTTCAAGGCGGAGAGCGGAAGAAATGATCTTGCAAAAGAGGATTAAAGTTAATGGTATTACGGTTACAAAACCGGGAATAAAAGTTGATACCGAAAAAGATATCGTTCAGGTGGATGGTGAAGTTTGCAAATTAAAGAATTTAAATGTTTATATTCTATTAAACAAACCGAAGGGGTATATAACTACTCTTTATGACCCCTTCGGTCGTCCCACAGTATGGGAGTTAATTAAAGGTGTAGGTACCAGGGTTTTTCCGGTGGGTAGACTTGACAAAGATACTGAAGGTTTATTGCTGTTGACAAATGATGGAGAATTAGCGTATAAACTCACCCATCCAAAACACGGCATAGAAAAGACCTATATTGTAAAGATAAAAGGAAATATTTCCAGAAAGGCTATTGATAATCTGGAAAAAGGTGTAATATTAGAAGAGGGGAAAACTTCACCTGCAAAGGTGAGGGTATTAAGAAAAGAAAACGATTATAGTATTTTAGAAATAAAAATACATGAAGGTAAAAAAAGGCAGATTAGAAGAATGTGCGAAAAAGTTGGACATCCTGTAATAAATTTAAAAAGAATAAGAATTGGAGATTTAACTTTAAAAGGTTTAAAGACCGGAGAATGGAGGTATTTAACTAAAAAAGAAATTGAGTACTTAAAAAATTTATAAGGAGGGGTTTCATTTGTTAGCCTTCAGAAGGGCAAAAGTAGAGGATTTTGAGAAAATAAAACAAATTATAAAAGACTGCGGATTATGTGATTGTGATCTGGAAAGATGGTTAAACGATTTCATGGTAGTTGAAGAAGATGGGAATGTCATAGGCACGGGAGGGATTGAAAATTATGGTGAATATGGAATTCTTCGTACAGTAGCGGTATTGCCCGATTTTAGAAATCAGGGTATCGGAGACGGCCTTGTTAGATCTCTTATTAATTTGGCTGATAGAATGGGAATTAAAACTTTATTTCTTTTTACAGATAAAGCTGTAAACTTTTTTGAGAGAGTGGGATTTAGAAAAACTAATAGAAGTGAAATTCAGGAAAATTGTCCCGAATCAAAACAACTTTCAAGCTGTCCTCTTAGTTTCATTCCTATGCGTTTAAATATCAGTGAGTTTTTTGAAAATATCAAATGTAAGTAGGCCTTTTTATAGGATAAATTTAGTAATTTAAACCTATTTGAATATTTTCTCCATATTTGGTATAATTTTTCCGATATAAAAGAAGCAATATAATAAAGGAGTGAAAGGAATTGGAATTCTGGTTCAGTGAATATCAATCCAAAAATGTAAAAATGAGTTACAGGATTAAAATGCAGCTACACAGGGAAAAAACAAAATTTCAAGAGTTGGCAGTTTTTGACAGTGAGGACTGCGGAAGAATGTTAATACTGGACGATGTGGTCCAGCTTACAATGAAAGATGAATTTGTATACCATGAAATGATGTCTCACGTCCCTTTATTTACTCATGGAAATGCAAAAAAAGTATTGGTGATAGGCGGCGGAGATGGAGGGACTTTAAGGGAAATTTTAAAGCATCCGGTGGAAGAAGCTCACCTTGTTGAAATTGACGAAGGGGTAATCGAAGCTGCTAAAAATTATTTTCCCGAATTGAGTGTAGCTTTCAAGGATGAACGTGCAAAAATTTTTTGTGAAGATGGTATAGCTTTTATTAAAGACAAGAAAAACTTTTACGATATAATAATTATTGATTCTACCGACCCCATTGGTCCTGCTGTGGGACTTTTTGCAAAAGAGTTTTACAACAACGTGTATGAAGCGCTTACAGAAGATGGAATTTTTGTCGCTCAGACGGAATCACCTTTCTTTTACAGTGAATTATTAAAGAGAATATATAAAGATGTATCCTCAATTTTTAAATATACAAATGTTTATATTGCTACCATTCCTACATATCCCGGAGCTCTTTGGACGTTTACAATGGGGTCTAAAAAGATTAATCCTTTAGAAAGAACCGTTGATAAAATTGATTTTGAAACCAAATATTATACTCCGGAAATTCATAAAGCAGCTTTTGTACTTCCGGCATTTATAAAAAAGATAATTTCCGGTTAGAAGGGGAGAGAAAGTTGCTCCAAAAGGAACTTTATCTCAAGAACTCGGGATTTCTTAGAGCTAAAGAAGATTATGAGACAAGTAAAGCTGTAATTGTGGGAGTCCCAATGGATTTCACAGTAAGTTTCAGGCCCGGCACCAGGATGGGACCCAGAAAAATAAGAGAAGTATCATATGGGTTGGAAGATTACAGCCCGTACTTGGATGAATCTTTAAATAATAAAAATTACTTTGATGCGGGAGACTTAGATTTACCCTTTGGAAATGTAGAAAAAAGTTTAAAAATAATTGAGAAATCGGTGGAGAGTATTTTGGAGGATAACAAAATTCCCGTGTTTTTAGGGGGAGAACATTTAATTAGTTATCCTTTAATAAAAAAGGTTGCGGAGAAATATCCGGAACTTGCAGTTTTACATTTTGACGCTCATGCAGATCTCAGGGACGAGTTCTTTGGAGAAAAATTTTCCCATGCTACTGTATTAAGACGTGCTTGCGAGCATCTCAAAGATAAAAGACTTTATCAATTTGGAATTAGATCGGGAATAAAAGAAGAGTTCGAATATATTAAACAGCACGGCTTTTTAAGCTTTGCAGAAGTAAAGGAAGGATTCATTAATAAATTTGATGAATTCAAAAATTATCCTTTATACATTACATTGGACATAGATGTTTTTGATCCTTCCTTTGCTCCCGGTACCGGAACTCCAGAGCCCGGGGGCTGTACCTCCAAGGATTTCTTTGATCTAATCCCTTACTTTAAAAAGTTAAACATTGTAGGTTTCGATATTGTAGAGGTATCTCCAATCAACGATATATCCGAAAGGACTTCCCTGCTTGCTGCAAAGATTTTAAGAGAAGTGCTTATTTGTATATGTTAAATGCAGGTGAAAGTATGAATTATGGGTTAAAGGTGGATAATTTATCCTTTTATTATGAAGATAAAAAAATATTGGAAGAAATAAATTTTGAAGTATTTCCGGGGGAGTTTATTGGTATTTTGGGGCCAAACGGTTCAGGTAAAACTACTTTATTAAAAAACCTTAACCGTTGGCTTTTACCCCAAAAAGGTTGTATTTTTATTGATAACGAGAATATAAAAAAGTTATCGATCCAATCCCTTGCAAAAATCATAGCAACGGTTCCCCAAGATACGCAAATAAATTATGATTTTACTGTAGAAGAGATAGTTTTAATGGGAAGGACTCCTTATCTTAAAGCATTGGAAAGGGAAAAAGAAGAAGATTATTTTATTGCTGAAAAATCAATGGAGGCCGTGGGAGTTTATAATTTAAAACATAATTTTATCACCCATTTAAGCGGTGGAGAAAGACAGAGGGTTTTGATAGCCAGAGCATTAACGCAACAACCGAAAATTCTTCTCCTGGATGAACCTGTATCTCATCTGGATATTAAATATAAATGGGAAGTAATGGAGATTTTAAAGGATATTTCTAAAACAAGAAATATTATTATAATTGCAACTCTGCATGATATAAATATTGCTTCAACTTTCTGTGATAAAATACTAATTTTAAAAGAAGGTAAGATATTTAAATTCGGGAATCCTAAGGAAGTAATAACTGCAGAAAATATAAAAGAGGTATTCGGAGTAGAATCCTTCGTCTCGGGTTTTACTGAAAAAGGTGCACCGCTTCTTATAACTTATGGAAAAGTTGTTGAAAATCATGAAAAAAAGAGCCCTATGAAAAGAGTGCACGTTATCTGCGGCGGAGGAACCGGAGAAAAGGTAATGATGTTATTGGAGAAAAAAAATTATGATATATCCTGCGGGGTACTTAATATTGGAGATAGCGATTGGAAAATAGCAAAAGCATTGAATATTAGAGTAATAGAAGAAATTCCCTTTTCGCCTATATCGGAGAAAAATGCAAAACTCAATTTAGAATTAATGCAGAAAGCGGATGCAATTATTTTAGTTAATACACCTTTTGGCTTGGGGAATTTGAAAAACCTTCAACTCCTTGAAAAATTAGGCGAAAAAGAAAAGAAGATCTTTATAGTTGAAGAAACGCCGATAAAGGAAAGAGATTTTACCAACGGAAAAGCAGAGGAAATATATAATAGGATAAAAGAAAAGAGTATAGTAGTTAATTCTGTTGGAGAACTTAATTATTATTTTTAAAAGTCGGAGGTTTATATGGTTAAGATAATGCTGGGAGATGAAGTGGTGCAAAGTAAAATAAGATTCAAGGTTCGATTAGACTTTAGAGGTGAGTATAAACCCGGTAGATTTCTATTTGGCAGTCGTCCCGTAGATCAGGTTGCCCAGATGATACGAGAAGAACAGGTTACGCTATTAAAGAATATGCCCATGCAGGGAATCGTTTTAGAAGACTATGATATTTCTGCAGAACCTTATGTAATTTTTGATGATTTAATAGGTGAAAAGGTAGCATATGCTCCAGCTATTCTAACTATTACAGCCGATTCCATCGAAGATATGGTTAAATTTATTATGAGGGAAGAGTTTCGGAAAATAGAAATACTTGAACCTCCGCAGATGATTATAACCAATAAGGATTTAGAAAGAATCCTTTTTAAGATGGGAGAGGAGTTCAGGTCCCACCTCATTTATTTTGCAAAAAGATTAAAAAAGTAATTATAGTATATGGGTGGAAAAAAATGAAAAAGATAGCAGTAGTTGGAGGAGGGGCTGCCGGGTTAATAGCAGCTTATTTTGCCAAAACAATAAATACTGATGTGACTTTATTTGAAAGAAACCATAATTTAGGGAGGAAAATATTAATTTCCGGTAAAGGTCGGTGTAATTTAACAAATATTAAGGATGTAAGAGAAATCATTGAAAACATACCCGGAAACGGTAAATTTTTATATAGTGCCCTTAATAGCTTTTCCAACATCGATTTAATAAATTTTATGGAAAAACTCGGAGTCAAAACAAAGGTTGAAAGAGGTGGAAGAGTTTTTCCTGTTTCAGATAAATCCGAGGATGTGGTGGTGGCTTTAAAAAGAGCTTTAGAAAAAAAAGGCATCATTTTAAGATTAAATTCAAGGGTAAAGGAAGTAATAGTATCAAACGGAAAAGTGTTGGGAATTAAATTATATGATAGAGAGGAATATTTTCCCTGTAATGCAGTAATTATAGCAACAGGAGGACTTTCTTATCCTTCTACCGGTTCTACCGGGGATGGTTATGAAATTGCAAGAAGCTTAGGTCACACCATTGTGGATTTAAGACCTTCGCTGGTCCCCCTTATAACAAAGGAGAATTGGGTAAAAGATTTACAGGGGCTTAGTCTTAAAAATGTTGAAGTTACTTCTTTCTATAATGGAATAAAAATTAATTCTGAATTTGGCGAAATGTTGTTTACCCATTACGGAGTATCAGGCCCTGTAATTTTAACAATTAGCCGAGAAATAGTAGATTATATTAACGAGAAGAAAGAAGTAATTATTTCCATTAATTTGAAGCCGGCTTTAACTTTGGAAAAAATTTATGAAAGAGTTTGCAGAGACTTTGAAAAATATAGCAGGAAGCTTTTTAAGAATTCCTTAGACGATCTTTTACCAAAAAAGCTCATTCCGGTAATTATAAATCTTTCGGGTATTTCACCCGAAAAACCTGTAAATCAAGTCAGCAAGGAAGAAAGAATGAAACTGGTTGAACTTTTGTCTAACTTGAAACTTACAGTTATAGGATGCAGGGAAAAAGAAGCTATAATTACTCGAGGCGGAGTTAGTGTAAAAGAAATAAATCCAAAAACAATGGAATCCAAATTAGTAAAAGGGCTTTATTTTGCAGGGGAAGTAATTGATATAGATGGTTATACAGGAGGATTTAATTTACAGGCTGCTTTTTCTACGGGCTATTTAGCAGGTGTTAATGCCTGTAAAGAGGGTTAGGTGAGAAAATGAAGATTAGAGGTATAAGAGGAGCCATTACCGTAAATTCAAACACAAAAGAAGAGATAATAAATTCAACAAAGGAATTGTTGAGAGAAATGATTGAAAAAAATCGGGTTGACATAGATGATATATGCTTTATACTTTTTAGCGCCACTGATGATTTGGATGCGGCATTTCCTGCGCAAGCTGCAAGAGAAATGGGAATGAAATATGTTCCGTTGTTGGATTTTTCTCATATGAAGGTTCCGGAGGCTTTAAAAAGATGTATACGCATATTAATGGTATTTAATTCTGATAAGAAACCGGAAGAAATAAAACATATATATCTGAAAGAAGCAAAAATGTTAAGACCGGATTTATAAGGGGGGTAAGTTTTGGGTAAAAGTTTAAAGATAGCTATTGATGGCCCGGCCGGCTCGGGTAAAAGTACAATCGCCAAGATTTTAGCTGAAAAACTCTCTCTCTTATACATAGATACGGGTGCCATGTACAGGGCAATTACTTTTAAGGCTTTAAAATTAGGAAGGTTTAATACAAAAGATATTATTGATATAGCAGAAAACTCTCAAATAATTTTCGACAAAGGCAGGATTTATCTGGATGGAATGGATGTGACGGAGGAAATAAGAAAACCGGAAATAGATGAAAAAGTATCTTTTACAGCCAGTATCCCTGAAGTAAGAGAAAGATTAGTAATGCTTCAAAGAAAAATGGCTGCCGAACAGGGAGTAGTGATGGACGGTCGAGATATTGGCACTGTGGTTCTTCCTGATGCCGATTATAAATTTTTTTTAACTGCAAACATTGAAGAAAGAGCGATAAGAAGATACAATGAACTATTAAAAAAAGGTGTTTTAAAAAGTTTTCAAGAGGTCAAAGAAGAGATCATAAGAAGGGATAAAAATGATGCTGAGAGAGAGTGCTCACCTTTTAAAAAGGCAGAAGATGCGGTAGAAATTGACACAACGGATAAGGATATAAATACGGTGGTAAAAGAATTGATGGAATATATTAAAAAGGGGTAAAAAGATGTTATATAGAATTGCAAAGTTATTATGTAAAATAATCCTTTTGATCTTTTTCAGAATTGAGGTTTTAGGAAAAGAAAATTTTCCAAAGAATGGACCTGTTATCGTTTATTCTAATCATAAAAGTTTTTGGGATCCTATTTTAATCGGCTGTATGCTGGATAGAACGGTAAATTTTATGGCAAAAATTGAACTTTTTAAAAATCCTATTTTTGGTTTTATCCTGAGGAATTTGTACGCTTTTCCCGTAAATAGAGGAGCTCCGGACAGAAAAGCAATTAGAAAAGCCCTGCAATTATTAAAAGAAGGAAAAGTTTTAGGTATTTTCCCGGAGGGTACCCGAAGTAAAGATGGTATGTTAAAAGACCCCGAACCGGGTATAGCTCTTTTTGCTATAAAAACGGAAAACTTAAAACTTGTACCTGTGGCGATTAAAGGAAATTACAAATTTTTTTCAAAAGTTCAGCTTATTATTGGAGAGCCTATAGTTTTTGAAAATAAAAATGAAAAATATAGTTCGGAAAAAATAAATGAATTAAGTATTGAATTATTTAAAAAAGTTGAGCAATTACTTGTGTCTTAAAATATTAAAATAAATATTCAGGATGTGAAATTATGAAAATATATATTGCTGATTATTCGGGATTTTGTTTTGGAGTAAAAAGGGCTGTTGGTATATTGGAGAATATGGTAAAAAAAGGAGAAGAGGCCTTTACACTTGGGCCTATAATACATAATCCTCAGGTGGTAGAATATTTTGCTAAAGAAGGGATAAAGCCAATAGAAATAGATGATCTTGATTCCGACAGGAAAAGAAATGTTGTCATCAGAACCCATGGAATAGAACCGGGAGTAGAAAAATTATTAAAAGATAAAGGAATAAATATAATAGATGCTACTTGCCCATTTGTTAAAAGGGTTCATAAAATCGCGGAGGAAATTTCTAAAAAAGGCCTTATGCTTATTATTATTGGTGAAAAAAATCATCCCGAAGTTATTGGTATTAAAGGACATTGCTTTGGAAAATGTATTGTAGTGGAAAATGAAAATGATGCTGAAAAGGTGGATAACTTTGATAAAGCTGCTGTAGTTGTTCAAACTACTCAAACCCAAGAAAATATAGATAAAATAATGGAAATTTTGAATCAAAAGGGAGAAATAGTAGAATTTTATAATACCCGGTGTGACGCTACTACAAAAAGACAGGATGCTGCAAAAAAACTGGCAAAAATAGTGGATGTAATGCTCGTAGTAGGAGGGAGAAACAGTGCTAATACAAATAAACTTGCAATTATTTGTGAAAAGGAAGGAGCAAGGGTTTACCATATTGAAACAGCGGAGGAAATAAAAAAAGAATGGTTTAAAGAAAAAGATAAAGTGGGTATAACTGCAGGTGCTTCAACACCTGATTGGATTATAAAGGAGGTAGTAAATAAAATGGAAGAAATAGCAAAACAATTTGGTGAAAATCATGAAACGGAAATTAGAAAGGGTCAAATTCTTGATGGAAGGGTAGTTAAAGTTACGGATAAAGAAGTAATAGTAGATATAGGAGCTAAGCAAGACGGAATTATACCGTTAAACGAAGTATCCTATAAGCCCGTAAATTCTCCCCTTGATGTTGTTAAAGAGGGAGAACATATAAAAGTATTTGTATTGAACCCGGAAGATAAAGAGGGTAATTTAATCCTTTCCAAGAAAAGGGCGGATTTTATTGTCGGGTGGGAAAACGCAGAGAAAGCCTATAACGAAAAAGAAACTGTAGATGCGACTGTTGAAGAGATTGTTAAAGGTGGTGCTCTGGCCAGGGTTTTTAATATAAGGGCATTTATTCCAGCTTCCCATATGGATTTTAAGTACGTTCCAGATCTTTCAAATTACATTGGTCAAACCTTGAAGTTTAAAATTATCGAAATTGATAAAGAGCAAAAACGAATAGTTTTATCCCGGAAAGCTTTTTTAGAAGAAGAAAGAGAAAAAACAAAGAATCAAATATGGGATAAAATTAAAGAAGGAGATATTATAACAGGTACTGTAAAAAGGATAGCTGACTTTGGTGCTTTTGTTGATATTGGTGGCTATGATGGGATGATACATATTTCTGATTTGTCCTATGGTAAAGTAAAACATCCTTCGGAAATATTAACTCCGGGTCAAGAGGTTAAAGTTAAAGTTTTGAAGATAGATAAGGAAAAAGGCAAAATATCCTTGGGACTAAAGCAGTTAGCAAAGGATCCGTGGACAGAAGTTGATAAAAAATACCATGAGGGGAATGTAGTTGAGGGCAAAGTGGTAAAAATAACCAATTTCGGAGTTTTTGTAGAATTGCAACCGGGAGTAGAAGGACTGGTTCATTTATCCCAGATTTCAAAACAAAAAATTAAACATCCACAGGAAGTTTTGAAGGTAGGGGATATGGTAAAAGTAAAGGTATTGGAAGTAAATTCAAAAGAAAAAAAGATAAGTTTGAGTATAAAAGAGGCTCTTGAAGAGGAAAATAAAGTATCAGGGGAAATGGAAGATCCAAAAGAAGAAGTAAAGGAAGAAGGTCTAAAAATTACCATTGGAGAAATTTTTGGAGATCTTCTTAAAAAGTCCATTCAATAATTAAAATTTTAAAGGGGAGGATTTTAAATCCTCCCCTTTAAAAGGAGAGGTGTAATTGTCAATAATAACAAGGCTAAAACGAAAAAAAGAACATATTAAGTATTCGCTTATAATGGAAAAACATATAAAAAGGGATGTATTCAAAGATATTACAATAATACATAATTGCTTGTCGGAGATTTATTTTGACGGATTGGATATTTCTTCTTCTCTAGTAGGTGCGAAATTAGATGTTCCATTAATAATTAACGCTATGACCGGCGGATTCGAAGAGAGTTATTACATAAACAGTGCTTTGGCAGAAATTGCGAGAGAAAAAAAATTGGCATTGGCTGTAGGATCTCAAAAAATAGCTTTTAAATATAAGCATGCCCGGAAAAGCTTTGAAATTGTTAGAAAAATAAATAAGGACGGGGTAATTTTTGCAAATATTGGAACCGATTGTACTTTGGATCAGGCCAAGGAATCGGTGAAAATGATAGAAGCGAATGCTTTACAATTACATCTAAATGTGCCTCAAGAGCTATTTATGAAAGAGGGAAGAAGAGATTTCCGCGGTACCTGGGAGAGGATACGGGAGATTGCTGAAAATTTAGATGTTCCGGTTATTGTAAAGGAAGTCGGTTTCGGAATTGCCAGGGAAGAAGCATTAAAAATATTAAAAGCAGGGGTAAAGACGATTGATATTGGGGGCTCTGGCGGCACCAACTTTATAAAAATTGAAAGTATGAGGCAAAAAGTTAAACCGTATAAATTTGCGAATTGGGGAATTCCTACAGCTGTTAGCCTAATCGAAGTCTTGTATGCTGTAGAAGGGAAAGCAGAAGTTATTGCATCAGGTGGGATTAAGGATGGACTGGATGTGGCAAAAGCCCTTGCTCTGGGAGCAAAAGCCTGTGGGATTGCAGCCCCTATTCTCTACCGACTTTTAAAACATGGTAAAAAATCGGTACTAAATTATATAGATGAGATAATTTATGAACTAAAATTAACGTTAGCGATGGCAGGAGCAAATAATTTAAAGGAATTAAGCGAAAGACCTATTTATATAGGTGGAAATACGTATAAATGGCTGAAATTTAGAGGTATTTACTAAAAAATCGCAGATTTTAAAGAAAATCTATTGACATTCTAAAATAATTTGCTACAATTTAATGTGATTGATTAATTTTTTTGCAAAGGGGGCTGTGATAGTAAAATGAAAGCATTGGGCCGTCACATCTTAGCGGAAATTTACGATTGCGATCCTTTTGTTTTAAATGACAGAGATTTAATCGAAGATATTTTGGTAAAGGCTGCTCTTGAAGCAGGAGCAGAGGTCAGGGAAGTTGCCTTCCATAAATTTAGCCCGCAAGGTGTAAGCGGTGTGGTAGTAATTTCTGAATCACATTTAACTGTTCATACGTGGCCAGAACTTGGGTATGCCGCGGTAGATGTTTTTACCTGTGGCGATAAGGTAAATCCGTGGGATGCCTGTAATTATATAGCTGAAAAATTTCAGGCAAAGCATATGACAGCTTCTGAAGTAAAAAGAGGGGTTTTTGAAAAACCTGTGAAAGTGGTAAACTTTTAAAAGAGACTGAAAGAAGGGGATAGGTTGATTTATAAGAACTCAATATTTTTTGATTTTGCGTTTGATTAAGTGGAAAAATGCGGGACGGAATGTCGCGCATTTTTCTGTTTTTATAGAGAATTTATATTTAGCATGAATAATATGATAAAGAATGGTTAAAATTAGAATAGACCCCCTTTACATTAGCCCCCATGGTACACTATTGTTTTGGTTGTGTACCATGGTTTTTTTTTATTTAATTATGTATAATTACAATATATAACAAACTATAAAATGGGTGAGGGGATTTTGTTGCAGGATAAGTATTACGAATTTATTGAAAAAATAAATAAAATAACAGGAATTAACCTTTCTTTATATAAGGAAAAACAGATGAAGAGGCGTATAGAATCCTTTATCAGAAGGCATGGCTTTGAGGAATACGATGATTATTATAAATATATTAAAGATGATCAAAATAGGATAAGGGAATTCTTGAATTATCTTACAATAAATGTTTCAGAATTTTTCAGGAACCCCGCACAATGGGATATATTAGAAAAAGAGATTATTCCCAATCTAATTTTAAGCAAAAATTCATTGAAAGTTTGGAGTTCGGCTTGTGCAAGCGGAGAAGAACCTTATTCAGTAGCTCTTTTATTCAAAAAGATGAATTATAACAAAGCAGAAATAATAGCCACTGATATTGATGAGGATGCTTTGGAAAGAGCAAAAAAAGGCATTTATTATGAAAAACTAATTTCAAATGTACCTGAAGATTTAAAAAAGAAATTCTTTATTAAAAGAAAGGAAGAATATGAAATATCTGCCGAGATAAAAAATATGGTGAAATTTATGAAATTGAATCTTTTAACCGATCCATTTCCGAAGGGGATTCATTTAATTTTATGCAGAAATGTTTTAATATATTTTACTGAAGAAGCAAAAGAAATGATTTACAAAAAATTTCATGAATCCTTAGCTGATGACGGAATTTTGTTCGTAGGAAGTACGGAACAAATAATTATGCCTCAGAGATTTGGATTTTCCAGTATAAAAAGCTTTTTTTATAAAAAAATTTCATAAGTTTCTTTTTGAATGCCGTATTTTTTTATTCTATATTGTAAAGATTGCCTTTTTAATCCCAATTTTTCAGCAGCCCGGGTGATATTGCCCTGGCATTCCCGCAATGTGTCAATTATTAATTTTCTTTCAAAATCATCCAATTGCTTTAAGGCAAAACTTTTTTGAGAAATTGTGTTGTCCATCAAAGCTTCATTTAAAAAATTGAAACTTACATATTTTAAAGAGTCAAAAGTTATTATTCCATCATCCTGACAATTCATTAAGCCTTCTATAAGGTGCTCTAATTCTCTTATATTTCCGGGCCATGAATATTGTAAAAATAAATCCATTAGCTTTTTATCGATTCCTTTTATGTTTTTACCGAATTTTTTATTGTACTTTTCAATAAAATGGTTCACAAGTAATATTATATCTTCTTTTCTATCTCTAAGAGGAGGAATTTCGATATATATTACACTTAACCTGAAAAATAAGTCCTTTCGTAAACGTCCAGTTTTTAATAGAATTTCAGGTTTTTCGTTAGTAGTAGCTATAATCCTTACATCAACCGGTATATCGTATGCTGCGCCAATTCGCCTTACTACACCTTCCTGCAGTACTCTTAATAGCTTACTTTGAAGGTTTAAGCCCATACTGTTAATTTCATCCAATAATAGAGTTCCACCATCCGCTTGTTCAAATAACCCTGGTTTATTTTCTGCGCCGGTAAAACTTCCCTTTGTAGTGCCGAAAAGAAGAGCTTCTAATAAAGATTCGGGTAAGGCTGCACAGTTTTGAGCAATAAAAGGACCATCTTTCCTGGGGCTTTCTGCGTGAATGCTTTGAGCAAAAAGTTCTTTACCTGTACCAGTTTCTCCATAAATTAAAATTGAAGAAGAGGTTTTAGAAACTTTTTTAGAAAAAGCTATCAATTCTTTTATCTTTTTATTCTCGCCGATTATAGAACTAAAATTATATTTCAAGGAAATATTATTATCCTTTAAAGTTTTTGCTCCCGAAGCTATTTGTCTTAGCTCTACCACTTTTTCTGCAAGGTGGTAAATATTAGTAATATCCCTGGATATTTCAAAAGCACCGATTATGTTACCTTTTTCGATAATAGGAAAGGTGGTATTTACCGCTTTAATTTCGTTTCCTAAAAAACTTCGATATCGCTGATATCTTTTTAAAACCGGCTTTCCCGTTTTTAGCACCTGGCATATTGTGCTTTCTTCGGGAGATAAAGAAGGGTAAACCTCAAATAAGTTTTTACCAATAACCTTATCGGGATCTATCCCTTCAAATTTTCCCAATATTTTGTTGTAGAACAATATTTTGAAATTATTATCGACAATTATTATACCCTCATCAAGAGAGTTAAATATCCTCTTTATTGAATCATAAGAAAAAATGTTATGAAGTTGTTTCTCTATATCGTACATATATATCACCAATAAAATATTTCTATATTATTAATTTATTTCCTTCTTTAAGCATAATATTTCCCGGGGCATAGCAATATTTGACAGTATTTTAAAAAAGACAAATAAAACTTAGAAGGATATAAAATAATGTCATATTATGGAGGTTATAAAACAAATTTTTATTTTTTCATATAACGATTATTACATGCTCCGTTTAAAGCTCATGTTAAGCCAAAAGCTTTAAATCCTGGTCCTTCTTTAGCTAAGGACGTTTTTATTAAAGTGTGGAATAGGAAATATTTAAAAACTGGGCAAACTAAATTGAAACCGTGTTGAAATAATTGAAACCAGGGGTTAAAAAGAATTTAGACACTTATAAAAAAAGAACCCCCGGTGAAGATCCGGGAGTGCTTTGATATAAATGTGACCTGAAATGTGACCATTTCACATATATTGCCAGAATAAAAGGCATGAAAAAACCTCCCTTTTCAGGAGGTTTATGTCTTACTATGGTGGGCCATGTAGGCTTCGAACCCACGACACCCTGATTAAGAGTCAGGTGCTCTACCAACTGAGCTAATGGCCCACATTTAATGGTGGAGAGAGGTGGATTCGAACCACCGAAGGCATCGCCAGCAGATTTACAGTCTGCCCCCTTTGGCCAGCTCGGGAATCTCTCCACTTACTTAATGGAGCCGACGATGGGACTCGAACCCGCAACCTGCTGATTACAAGTCAGCTGCTCTGCCAATTGAGCTACGTCGGCATAAAATTTTGGTGGGCCCACTAGGACTCGAACCTAGAACCGACCGGTTATGAGCCGGTTGCTCTGACCGATTGAGCTATGGGCCCGAACGCAATTTATAGTATACATGAAATTAAAAAATTCGTCAATACTTACAAATAAAATTTTTAGTTATAAAATTTGAAGGAAACTAATAATAGTTGTAGAAGTTATATATTGGAAGGGAGGCAAAAAAATTGGATATTAAAGATTTATTAAAGGAAATAATAACAGATCATACTCCTTCCGGAAGGGAACCGGAGGCTGCTTTTAAAGTAAAAGAATTGTTCGGTAAATTTTTTGATGAAGTTAAGGTAGATAAACTGGGAAATATTATAGGAAAAAAGACGGGAAAAGACTCTAAATTTAAAGTTATGATTGCTGCTCATATGGATGAAATTGGCATGATGGTTACAAAAATTGAAGAAAAGGGCTTTATTAGGTTTACATTTGTGGGTGGAATAGACCAAAGGATATTACTGGGTCAGGAGGTTTTAATTCACGGTAAAGAAATTGTTCCCGGTATAATAGGAAGTAAACCACCTCATTTGCAGGAACCAGATGAAAAAAGTAAAGCTTTGAAAAAAGAAGATTTATTTATTGATACAGGGCTTTCCTACGAAAAAATTAAAGATATTGTAAGTGTGGGAGATTTTATTACTTTTAAGAGAAGACCTGTGGAACTTTTGAATAATCATTTTGCTTCTAATGCACTGGATGATAAGGCCGGTATAGCAGCAATATTATGCTGTATAGAAGAGCTAAAGAAATTAATTTTTTCCGCCGATGTGTATGGAGTAGCTACTGTACAGGAAGAAGTAGGCTTAAGAGGGGCGATAACCTCGACTTATGGTATATATCCCGATATAGGTATTGCAGTAGATGTCGGTCATGGAAATATTCCAGATTTGCCCGAAGAAGAAACTTTTAAATTGGGAAAAGGTCCTGTAATAGCTTTAGGTCCCAATATTCATCCAAAAATTTATGAAAGATTGAAAAACTTAGCCGATGAATATAAAATACCTTATCAGATTGACCCAAATCCGTCCTATACGGGAACGGATGCCTGGTCAATTCAGATAACTCGAGCCGGAGTTCCGACAGGGCTAATTTCTATACCTCTTAGATATATGCATACTACCGTGGAAACATTAAATACTGAAGATATTAAACTGATTGGAAGATTGCTTGCATTGTTTATAGCTTCTGTGGATACGGAATTTGTGGAGGGATTAAAATGTTATTAAAAAGACTTTCTGAAGCTGCAGGTGTTTCGGGAAATGAAAATGAGGTGAGAGATATTTTAAGAGAGGAATTAAAGGGATATGCAGAAATTAGAACGGATGCTTTGGGAAATCTTATATTTGAAAAAAAGAATAAGAGCAAAAGACCAAAAATAATGCTGGCAGCACATATGGATGAAGTAGGGTTAATGATAACCTCTATATTAAAAAATGGTTTTTTAAAGTTTGAAACTGTGGGAGGCATTGATGAGCGGGTACTTGTTTCAAAGATAGTTACAATAGGCCCAAATAAGGTTTTCGGAGTTATAGGTGCAAAACCCATTCACAGGCAGGAACCTAAGGAAAGGGAAAATGCATTAAAAATAAAAAATCTTTATATAGATATAGGTGCTAAAGATCAAGAGGATGCGGAAAAAAAAGTAAAAATTGGCGATTACGCTTGCTTTAATACGGAATTTGAAATATATGGTGACAGTATTGTAAAAGGAAAGGCTTTAGATGATAGAATCGGATGTTTTGTGGTAGCGGAAATAATAAAGAGGAATTATGAGGTGGAAATTAGCGGGGCTTTTACTGTTCAAGAAGAGGTTGGATTGAGAGGTTCTGGAGTTGCAGCATACCAATTAAAGCCCGATGTTTGTATAGTGGTGGAGGGAACTTTTGCTTCCGATGTTCCCGGTATGAAAGAAGAAGAATATAATACTTTACTTGGCAGGGGACCGGCGATAACTACAATGGATAGAAGCTTTATTGCTGATAAACGTTTAAGGGATAGGGTATTTGAAATAGCAAAGAAAAATAACATCGTATGTCAGCCAAGAAGGACAAATTTAGGAGGTACCGATGCGGGTAGAATACAATCTATTGAAGAAGGGATACCGACAATAGTTATTTCCGTTCCTACGAGGTATATTCATTCACCCGTTAGTATTGCTGATCTTAATGATATTAATAATACGATTTCCTTGGTCGATGCTTTAATAAACGATTTTCAAGAAAGGGGAATATAAAGTGAAAGATTTAGTAAAAATTTTAACCGAATCTTACGGTCCTTCAGGGAATGAAGAAAAAATACGAAATATTATAAAAGAATTGGTGGAGCCTTATGCAGATGAAATTAAAATAGATGCAATGGGCAACTTGATTATTCGAAAAAGAGGCCCGGGAAAGAAACTAATGTTTGCTGCTCATATGGACGAAATAGGACTAATAGTAACTAATATTGATGAAAAAGGTTTTATAAGGTTTTCTAATATAGGAGGAGTATCTCCCCATGGGTTATTGGGGGAAAGGGTAATATTTGAAAACGGTACGGTAGGGATAATAGGAGTTGAAAAATTGGAAGACATTAAAGAGCTGAAGATGAAAAGACTTTATATTGATATAGGAGCATCATCGAAAGAAGAAGCAATGGAAAAAGTTAATATTGGTGATATGGCAACATACTACCGGGAATGCACTTTCCTTGGTAAAAATATCTCTGCAAAATCTTTGGATGATAGAGCCGGATGTGCTGTACTTATAAAAGTGCTTAAAGAAGTAAAAAATCCAAAATATGATGTATATTTCGTGTTTACAACTCAGGAAGAAGTAGGCACAAGAGGTGCCAGGACTTCGGCTTATGCAATTGAACCGGATCTTGCAATTGCTGTGGATGTTACCTTATGCGGAGATACTCCTGAAGGAGAAAAAATTGCAGTGGAACTCGGCAAGGGGCCGGCTGTTAAAATAAAAGATATGAGTGTTTTGAGCCATCCCGAAGTAAAACAGCTTTTAATTGATACTGCAGAAAAAAATAAAATTCCATATCAGAAGGAAGTATTGGATCTGGGTGGTACCGATGCGGGTGCAATACATCTTACAAAAGAGGGTGTACCCTCCGGCGGAATTGCAATACCCACAAGATATGTTCATACGCCATCCGAAATGGTTAATTTAGATGATTTAGAGAATACCGTGAAACTAATAATAGCTTTAATTGAGCAATAACTGTTAAATCAAAGTCTTATGTTTTTTAGCTTAATTTTTTTTAAAATAAAAAGGCAAAAAATTATAAAATGGCATAAATATTGCATTAGTATTAAAGCTTAGAAAATAATATAATTAACTTATTATTATCAGATTTTTGGAGGGGTTAAATTGAGAAGACGATTTAAAGTTAAGATTAATGAACAAAGGTGTAAAAAATGTGGAATCTGTGTAGCATTTTGTCCTAAAAAAGTTCTAAGAATAGAAATGAATACTTTTCCTATTGTAGATAAGGAAGAAGAATGCATAGGATGCAATTTATGCTATTTGAGATGTCCGGATATTGCTATTTTTGTAGAAGAAAAAGGCGAAGGGGTGATTTTAAATGCATGAAGACATTAAATTCCTTCAAGGGAACGAAGCCTGTGTGGAAGGTGCCCTAAAGGCAGGCGCAAGGTTTTATGCGGGTTATCCCATAACTCCTTCTTCCGAGATAGCAGAGCTCGCATCAATAAGGCTTCCTTCAGAAGGGGGAGTATTTATTCAAATGGAAGATGAAATAGCGAGTATGGCAGCTTTGGTAGGGGCTTCTTTTGCAGGTGCAAAAGCTTTTACAGCTACCAGCGGCCCGGGATTTTCACTTATGCAAGAAAATATTGGACTTGCAATAATGACCGAAGCACCATGTGTCGTAATCAACGTGCAAAGAAGTGGTCCGAGCACGGGACTTGCTACAAAACCAGCTCAAGCGGATGTAATGCAAGCCCGGTGGGGTACTCATGGAGACCATGCTGCAATCGTACTTGCACCTGCAACGGTGCAGGAGTGCTATGATTTAATAATTTATGCCTTTAACTTTGCTGAAAAATACAG
This sequence comes from Thermovenabulum sp., assembly GCF_049723235.1. Taxonomy (NCBI): domain Bacteria; kingdom Bacillati; phylum Bacillota; class Clostridia; order Thermosediminibacterales; family Thermosediminibacteraceae; genus Thermovenabulum; species Thermovenabulum sp. Next base: position 103,525 of record NZ_JBNARB010000005.1, read on the forward strand.
AACACCAGTCATATTTTTATCGGATGAGATTGTAGGCCATATGAGAGAAAAAGTCGTATTGCATAGTAATATACCTATTGTACAAAGAAGAATGCCCAATATTGATCCTGAAAAATATAGACCTTATGAACCTGAAAAAACGGGTGTGCCACCTTTGGCTTATTTTGGAAGCGAGTATACCTTTCATGCCTCCAGCTCCATGCATGATGAAACTGGTTTTCCAAACAACTCTCCACAAAATGCTGAAAAGGTAATTAAAAGGTTATATAATAAGATTTACCAAAATAAGGAAGATATAATAATTACTAAGGAATTTTATACAGAAGATGCTGAAATACTGTTGATTTCTTTTGGAGCATCTGCCAGAAGTTCCAGGGAAGCCGTTAATATTTTAAGAAAACAGGGGAAAAAAGCAGGTCTTTTACAATTGAATACCCTGTGGCCTTTTCCTGATGAAAAAGTAAAAAATTTAGCTGATAAGGCAAGAATAGTAATTGTACCGGAAATGAACTTAGGGCAAATTATAGGAGAAGTTCAAAGGGTGTTAAATAACGGTATACCTGTTGTAGGGGTTAACAAAGTAAATAGTGAAATAATAACCCCCCTTGAAATAATTGAGAAGATTAAGGAGGTTATATAAGGTGGCAAGAAACGTATTTGACTATATCATTGAAGAAAAACTACCTTTTTTTTGGTGTGAGGGATGCGGTAACGGAATAATATTGAAAACTATTGCTAAGGTATTTGCAGATTTAAATTTAGATCCTCGTGAAATTGTTGTTGTCACTGGAATAGGATGCTGGGGAAAGGCGGATGATTATTTATCGGTTAACAGCCTTCATGTAACTCATGGCAGAGCACTGCCTGCTGCTACGGGAGTTAAGCTGGTAAATCCCAACTTGAAAGTCTTAGCTTTAATGGGAGATGGAGATGGGTTGACCATAGGAGGTAATCATTTTATTCATGCAGCCAGAAGAAATATTGATATTACCGCAATTATTTCAAATAACTTCAATTACGGTATGACCGGAGGACAAGTATCGGGTACCACACCGGAAAGAAGCGTTACCAGCACATCGAGATTTGGTTCTGTTGAGCCCCCCTTTGATGTAGTTAATTTAGCAATTGCTGCAGGAGCAAGTTATGTGGCCAGGGCTACCGTATATCACGTTAATTTGTTAGAAAAATATATAAAGAATGCCATCATGAAAAAAGGTTTTTCGGTGGTGGATGTAATAAATGTATGCCCCACTTATTTTGGAAGACTCAATAAAATGAAGACTTCTGTGGAAATGATGGAGTTTTTAAGGGATAATAGCACATTTAATAAAAATGAAGGAGATATTAACTCAAATAAGTTTGCTCTGGGAGAATTTGTGAATATTGAGAAACCGGATTTTTCCACAAAGTACTTAGAGGTTCAAAAACAAGCGAAGGAAAAAATATCTTCCCTTGAGCAAGATTCTGGTGCAAGGTAGGAGGGGTATTAGTATGGGAAGAATAGAAGTTGTTCTTGCAGGCTCCGGGGGACAGGGATTGTTATTAATCGGTAAAATATTAGGTGAAGCAGCAGCAATTTTTGATGGAAAAAATGCCGTGCAGACTACAGCCTATGGAGTAGCAACAAGAGGGGGATTTTCAAAATCGGAGGTAATAATTTCTGAAGACGAAATTGCCTTTCCGGAAGCTATGAATCCCGATTATATTGTATGTCTTTCACCCCAGGCCTTTGATATTTACAAAGGCAAAATAAAGGAAAAAGCTATATTAATTTACGATAAAGATACGATAAAATGTGAAAATAAAGAGTATTATGGTTTTTCGATGACAAACGCTGCAGTGGAATTAAAAAACATCAGAATTTTAAATATGATAGCATTGGGTATTCTGGTCAAGATTTCGGGGATTGTAAGTTTAGAGGCAATAATTAAATCGCTGGAAAAGAATTCTCCTCTTCAATTCAGGGACCAAAATATTAGGGCGTTTTATAAAGGTTTTGAGATGGTATCGTAAATTATAAGGGGTGAAAAAAATGGATTACAATAAATTTTTTTCCGATGGGATTGTTAACCTGCCTCCCTCTCCTATAAGAGAGCTTTTAAAAATATCCCAAAAACCCGGTGTTATTTCCTTAGCAGGAGGTAACCCTTCACCGGATACTTTTCCTGTAGAGGATTTAAAAATATGTTTTGAAAAAGTAATTGAGGAAAGAGCCAAAAAAATACTTCAATATAGTCCCACCGAGGGATTATCTGAATTAATAGAAGCGGTTCGATTTTTATCTGTAGAAGATGAAATAAATTGCGAGATGGATAATATTTTAATTACAACCGGTTCTCAGCAGGGTATGGACTTAGTATGCAAGGTACTTTTAAATCCGGGAGATGAAGTTATAGTAGAATTGCCTACTTATCCCGGGAGCCTTCATACTTTAAGAAGTTATAAGGCTAAAATAACCGGGGTACCGGTGGATGAAAAGGGTATAAATGTAAATCTATTAGAAGACATTATTCGAGAAAGGGCCATAATAGGGAAGATGCCTAAGTTTATTTACACTATTCCTACTTTTCAAAATCCATCTGGAACCACATTATCTGAAGAAAGAAGAAAGAATATTATAGAAATAGCAAAGAAATATGAAATAATTGTAGTTGAAGATGATCCCTATTCAAAACTGAGGTATTCCGGCGAATTCATTAAACCGATAAAGTCCTATGACGATGAAGGATTTGTAATATATATGAATTCCTTTTCTAAAATTTTTTGTCCGGGAGTACGGGTTGCATGGATAATCGCGCATAAAGAAATCATAAAAAAGATGATAATCGCAAAACAGGGAATGGACTTGCATACCAGCAGTTTAAATCAGGCAATAATAGCGGAATTTCTTAAGCAGGGGAAGCTTAAATCTCATTTAGATCGTATTGTTCCTTATTATCGTGAAAAGTGCGATATTATGGTAAAAACCATCAATGAATGTTTTAGAGACAGGATAATTTTTACAAGTCCTGAAGGCGGATTTTTTTCATGGATTACTTTAAAACAGGAAATAGATACCAAAGATTTAATATATAAAGCTATTGAAAGAGGTGTGGTCTACGTTCCTGGTTCTTCCTTTGGTCCAGGAGAAGAAAAAGAATTAAAATCTTCTTTGAGGCTTTCATTCGCTACTGTAAATAAAGATGATATAAAAAAAGGAGTAAAAATATTGTCGGAGATTTTTTGATAAGTTCAATAATTTAAGAAATTTAATTTTAGACTGTTGGAAATTAATTTCCGACAGTTTTTTATTTTTATTCACATTATATAGGAAAATATCATAAAAGTAATTTAAGGGATAAATGCAGTGGAGGGGATTGTATTGACATACGATTGCAAATTTTTAAAACTACACAAAAAAATACCGCTTATAGAAAACGAACTTAAAATTTATAAGTGTCTTTTAGGGAATGCTCTATTAAAAGAAAAGGACTTGGATGAAAAATGGGCCTGTAAAGGTTGTAAAGTGAAAGATTTTAACGACAAAATTTGCATTAATTTAATTCCGCAAAAAGAGTTTATTAAACGCGGTTTAAGCGAAACATCTTTTCTTTGTACTTTGATGAACGTAATTTTTAGTGAACCCGAAGAGTTTTGTTTGCTTAAATGCAAATATCGAGAAAATTAAATAAAAATATGTCGATATTTATAAAATCTTATGAAAATTTGTATAAAGGAAATTTTCTTTGATTATAGAATAAATATATATGTTTTTAATTAAGACAAGCTTTCAGTTTATTTGGGGGGAATTTAGATGATAAAAACCGAAGTTTGGGAAGTCTTTAGTAAAATACTTGAGAGCGTAGGTACAATATATATTCAGAATTCTTTATCTTACATACAGATATATGTTTATAAAATTATGTTCCATATTGGTCTTTACTCCAAAGGGCTATATAAAATAGAAGAAAAAATAAAAAAGGAAAAGTATCAGGATATATATCTTTTGGCCTTTGGGGGATTGTTTTCTTTTTTATTAAAGGATTATAAAAAGGCATTGAAATACTTCAGAGAAATAGAAAAAATTACTAATTCCTCTTATGTTCAATATTTCTTAGGGAAAATTTTTGAGGAATTGTCCGAATACGATAAAGCCATTGAAAAGTATGAGCTTACTTTGACTACCCCGGAATTAAAATTAAAATCCTATTGCAATATAATAAAAATTTTATATAAACTTGAAAAATATGAAGAGGCTATAAATCTTATTGATTTTATAATAGATTCTACTGAAGGTGAAAATTTGAAGACTTTATTAAACCATAAAGGGCTATGTTTATTGAAAACAGGGAATATTAAAGATGCCAAGAAGAGCTTTGAAAAAGCCTTGGAAATTTCGGAAAACGATCTGAGTGTTAAACAGAATCTTGCTACATGCTTATTGATGATGAAAGATTATAAAAAGGCCGTAAAGCTTTTTAAAGAAGTTTATGAAAAAAATGATGTGGACATTACATTGCTTAACAACTTTACTACAGCGTTAGCAGGTTTAGGAAAATATGATGAAGCAATAAAATTATGTGAAAAAGGATTAAAAATTGATTGTCAAAATAGCGATCTTTTAATAAATTTAGGGTACTGCTTGTATAAGAAAAATATGATTAATAAGGCTATGGAATGTTTTAAACAGGCTGAAAAAATAAACCCCGAAGACTTCACCCTTCAAAACAATATTGCTTATTGTCTGATATCTTTGAAACGCTATAAAGAGGCATTGGAAATATTAAATAGGATTTTGCAAAAAAAGGCAAAAGATGATATATTATTGAATAAAGCCTACTGTCTTTTCAAAATGGGTATGTATAAGGAAGCTGCAGAATGCTATGAAAAAATAAACCCTGAAAGAATAGATTTTAATATAAAGACCATTATTGGTATATGCTACGAAAATATGGGTGATAAGGAAAAGGCAGTAGAATTTTATAATAAAGCGTTAACAGCTTAAGCGGGGTGAAAATTTTGAAAATACTTGTATCAAACGATGACGGAATATATGCTGAAGGAATATTCGCACTGGTAAAAGAACTGAAAAATATTGGAAAAGTTTTTGTAGTGGCGCCCGACAGGGAAAGAAGTGCTACTGCTCATGCTATAACCATGCATAAACCTCTAAGGGTTGATAAAGTGGAAATTTTTGGATCGGAGGTAACATCATTTAAGGTAAATGGTACGCCTTCCGATTGCGTAAAGTTGGCTTTAGATGCATTGCTTAAAGAACCTCCGGATTTAGTGATTTCGGGAATTAACAAAGGACCTAATTTAGGGACAGATGTAATTTATTCGGGTACCGTATCTGCAGCAATAGAAGCATCAATTTATGGTATTCCTGCTATTGCTGCTTCAGTAGCTTCTTATGAGGATGTAATTTTCGATTATCCAGCAGAAGTCATTAGAAAGTTGTGTGAGTACATAAAAGATAAGGAATTTCCGAAGGATTCACTATTAAATATAAATATTCCTGCTTTGCCAAAGGAAAAAATAAAGGGGGTAATGATAACCCACTTAGGGACAAGAAAATATAAAAATTGTTTTCATAAAAGATGTGATCCAAGGGGAAAAGATTATTATTGGTTAGCCGGGGAAGTGGTCGAAGATCTTATGGATGAGGATTCGGATGTATGGGCAATTCATAATGGTTACATATCGATTACTCCCATTCACTTTGATTTGACAAAGTATGAAATTATGGATATGTTAAAATCATGGAAAATAAATTTGTGAATAATTTTAAGAAGGGGATTTAATGGAGGACAAATTGGAATTAATTGCACAAAAGGAATTAAATTATAATGATGAATTATATAAATTCGTGGATTTTTTAAATAAAACCTTTAAAAAGAAAGGTTTTATTTTCGGAATAACAAAAAAAGAAGATAAAGCTATAATATCCGTATACGAAACTTAACCCAATAAAAAAAGGAACCTTTTTTACCCCTCCTGAATAACCTAAGTATTAAAGTCATTTTTGGGGGGGTAATTTTTATGAGAGGAAAAGAAAGAAGATATTTTCCGGGAACCAGTACTCCTTACGGATATTTGCCATTTTTTAGTAATGTGATATCGTGGAAAGAAGCCAAAAAAATTTATGTTTTAAAAGGCGGTCCAGGAACCGGTAAGTCCACATTCCTGGGGAAATTGGGGGAAAGATTATTGGAAGAAGGTTACGATGTAGAATTCCTTCATTGTTCAGCCGATAGCAATTCTTTAGATGGCATTTACCTGGCTAAGGAAGGTATAGCTCTTGTGGATGGGACAGCTCCTCATGTGATAGACCCAAATTTTCCTGGAGCAGTGGATGTAATAATAAATTTAGGAGATTATTGGAGCGCAAATATTCTAATAAAAAATAAGGATGAAATTATAAATCTGCAGGAGCAAATCAAAGATTGTTATTTACATGCTTTTACTCATTTAAAAATTGCCAAGGCTTGTTATGATGAGGTAGAAAGTATTTACATTAAAGCTGTTAAAAAATTGGAGTTTCAAAGATTTTTAAACGAATTTATTTATGATGTATTTAAAGATAAGCAAGCAGCCCATAAAATCCCAAAGGTAAGAAAAATGTTTGCCAGTTCAATAACACCCGAGGGCAAGGTTAATTTTATTAAGAATCTTTTCGATCCCCTTAAATATAAATATATTTTTACATCTGCCTCCGGTGAATTAGTAAACGAGGTTTTGAAAGCTATTAGGGATAGAGCATTAATGTTGGGATATAATATAGAAGAATTTCATTGCCCGGTTACTACAGAGAAGATTGATCATTTAATATTACCGGAAATAAGCCTGGGTTTTGTTACTTCAAAAGAACCTCATTTATACTCTGAACCGGTAGGAAATATCAAACTTGTGAATTTGGATAACTATATAGATTTCAACAAGATAAATCAAAACAAATTTGTTAAATTAGCTTCTGAAAGAATAATCAATGCTTTAGATGAAGCTGTTGAAGGGATGAAAGAAGCAAAACATCTGCATGACGATTTAGAAAAATTCTATATAGAATCTATGAATTTTAATAGAATAGATAAATTATTAGAAGATATATATGAAGATATCATTAAAAATATTGATCAGAAATAGGGCTTTTTAGCCCTTTTTTACTTTTTTGTTACAAAAAAGGAAAAATAAAATTAATGAAGAATAATTTATAATAATAAAAGGAAGTAAATTTTAGGAGGAAAACAATGAGATTAAATAGAATTAAATTAAATTTTATAATTATTCTGATCGTTATTACTACGGCAATATATGTTATAAGTTGTGGAGATAAATTCAGCAATTTACAGCCAAAGGATTCTATAATAAAAGCTAGTGAAAAATTAAAATTAGTAAAATCGTATAGGATGAATATAGAAGCGGTGTTTACAATAAAAGAAGTAGACCAAAAACTTTCTTTTACAGGAGAAGTACAGAATCCAAATATGATGCACCTGAATGGCGATTTAATGGGAATGAGCATTGATATTTATCAAAAAGACAACAGTTTTTATATAAAAAATCCTCTAAATGGCAAATGGGTTAAGACGGATGATTTTGCGTTTGGTGAAATGAACGATATTCTTAAAACACCGGAAAAAACGTTAGAAAAACTTAAGGATATAATTGAAAAAGCTGAATATCTTAATGATGAAAAAGTAAAAGGAGTAGACTGCAAGGTTATAAAATTTGTTCCAAATAGTGAAAAAATAAAGGAATTATTAATAGAAGGTACTAATACGGAAGATGTGGATGAGGTGCAGGCGGTTTATACTTTATGGGTCGGTAAAAAAGATTTCTTAATTTATAAAATGAAAGTGGATATATTGATTAAAGATAATTCCTCCGGGAATAGAACTATGAATATGACCGTTGATTTGTTTGATTTTAATAAAAAAGATGTTGTCGTTAATTTCCCCGCCGATTTGCCTAAATAATTATTGAATAGGAGGTAAAAGCTATGTTTCTTTCGGAAAAAGCTAAAGGTATAAGTCCATCTCCTACTTTGGCAGTAGATTCCAAAGCCAAACAAATGAAAAGTGAAGGTTATGATGTGATCGGTTTTGGAGCTGGAGAACCGGATTTTGACACTCCTTCCTTTATTAAATCATCGGCAATCAATGCTATAAATGAAGGTTTTACAAAATACACCCCGGTAGGAGGTATTCCTGAATTAAAAAAGGCAATAGCTGATATTTTTAATGAAGAGTTGGGACTTACATATAAGCCCGGTGAGATTATAGTTTCCAATGGAGCCAAGCAATGTCTTTATAATGCCCTTTATTGTATTGTAAATCCCGGAGACGAAGTATTAATACCCCATCCTTATTGGGTAAGCTATCCGGAGCTTGTAAAACTATGTGGGGGAACACCGGTTTTTGTACCCACTTATGAAAAAGATGATTTTAAAATGAAAAAGGATGTAATTGAACCTTTAATCACTTCTAAGACGAAGGTGATTATTGTAAATAGCCCAAATAATCCGACAGGTAGTGTATATTCAAAGAAAGAATTGGAAGACATTGCTGAGCTTGCAATTCGATACAATTTATTCATTATTTCCGACGAAATTTACGATAAACTCATATATGATGGTGAACAACATATAAGTATAGCTACCCTCGGCAAAGATGTTTTTGATAGGACTTTGATAGTTAATGGTGTATCGAAGGCATATTCAATGACCGGTTGGAGAATAGGCTATGCGGCGGGACCCGAGGAAGTTGTGAAAGCCATGACCGATTTTCAAAGTCATACCACATCAAACCCCAATTCCATAGCCCAAAAAGCTGCTTTAGAAGCACTTACAAATCCCGAGAGAAAGAAAGCTATATCTTCGATGGTAGAAGAGTTTTCCAAGAGAAGGAATTATATGGTGGAAAGGATAAATCAAATACCAGGGCTTTCATGCATAAAACCTAAGGGTGCTTTTTATGTAATGATGAATATTTCAAAAACTTTTGGGAAGAAAATAAAAGGTTTTGAAATAAATAATTCTACCGATTTTGCTCAAAAGCTATTAGAAAATTATATGGTGGCTGTTGTTCCGGGTATAGCTTTTGGAACAGAGGATTTTGTGCGGTTATCGTATGCCACCTCTTTAAAAAATATTGAAAAAGGACTTGATCGAATTGAAAATTTTGTTAGAGACTTGGTATAATAAGCAGGTAAAGGCCTGCTTATTTTTTTAAAAAGGAGTGAAGGCATTGAGGGATGTTTTCGAAAATCCTTTAATAGATAGGTATGCAAGTAGAGAAATGTTGGAAAACTTTTCACCTCAAAAAAAATATTCCCTATGGCGTAAGTTGTGGATTGCTCTTGCTGAAGCAGAGAAGGAACTTGGAATTCCAATTACAGACGAACAGATAGAAGAAATGAAAAAATTTGCTGAAATTATTAATTATGAGGATGCAGAAGAATTTGAAAAGTCTACAAGACACGATGTGATGGCACATATATTAGCCTATGGGAAACAGTGTCCTAAGGCAAAGCCGATTATTCACCTGGGTGCTACCAGTGCTTTTGTAGGGGATAATACCGATATAATTTTAATGAGAGATGGGCTTGGGATTTTAAAGAAAAAATTGATTAATGTGATTTACAACCTGTCGGAATTTGCAATGAGGTTTAAAGACCTTCCTACGCTGGGATTTACACATTTTCAACCAGCCCAATTGACTACGGTGGGGAAAAGGGCTACCCTCTGGATATACGATTTAATTTTGGATTTAAAGGATATGGAATATACAGAACAAAATTTGGTATTACGGGGTGTAAAAGGCACAACGGGTACTCAGGCGAGCTTTTTGAAACTTTTTGATGGGGATGAAGAAAAGGTTAAAAAACTTGACAAAATCATTGCTAAAAAATTTGGCTTTGAAAAATCCGTTCCTGTTTCCGGGCAAACATACACCAGGAAAATAGATAGCTTTATATTGAGAGTTTTACAGGGTATTGCTGAGAGCGCACATAAATTTGCAAATGATATAAGATTACTTTCGGGATTAAAGGAGATAGAAGAACCTTTTGAAAAAACTCAAATAGGATCATCGGCAATGGCATATAAGAAAAATCCCATGAGATGTGAAAGAATGACCGCACTTTCCAGATTTGTAATTGTAAATGGATTAAATCCTTATATTACAGCATCCTGCCAATGGTTTGAAAGAACCCTGGATGATTCTGCAAATAGAAGAATTGTTATTCCCGAAATGTTTCTTGCTACGGATGCAATTTTAAACATTTATTTGAACGTAAGTGCGGGCCTTATTGTAAATGAAAAAATAATTGAAAATCATGTAAGAGAAGAACTGCCTTTCATTGCTACCGAAAATATACTAATGGAAGCGGTAAAAAAGGGTGGAGATCGCCAGGAGCTTCATGAAGCAATAAGAGTTTATTCCAGGGAGGCGCAGGAGGAAATAAAACAAGGGAAGGAAAACAATCTAATAAATAAAGTTGTAGAAGATAAAAGATTTAATATCAGCAAAGAGGAGATTATTAAAATACTTGAACCTAAAAATTATATTGGCAGGAGTCCATCTCAGGTTTTGGAATTTCTTCAGGAAGAGGTAAAGCCGTATTTGCAAAAGTACCAGGAATTTCTCGGTATTTCCAGCGAATTAAAAGTATAAAGGAGGTATCTTAATGCCTACCTATGATTTTATATGTAATCAATGCGGATTTCTATTTAGCGAATTTATAAATATTAAAGATAAAGATAAAGTAAAATGTCCTAAATGTAATGGTAATGTTACTCAAAGATTTACAGGGTTTATTTATACCCGAAAGGGAGAATCTGGTCAGGGAGGATGTGCCGGGAGCTGTTCTTCTTGCAGTGGATGTAAATAAGTAATATAAGATGCTGGCTATAATTTTGGTAGCCAGCTTTTTTATTTATATTTTTATGTTTATTTTTTGAACATAATGCTTTAAAAAATGAACAAGATTTTTTAATATTAATATATTTGATATAATCAATAAGTTTAATTTTTAAACACATATCATTTATTAAAGTTAAAACCCTTAGTTTTATATTATTTTTTCATGATTTATCTGAGAATTATACAATGGCATAAAATTTGCTGATATTATGAAATTAACTATTTGAAGGAGGTGTAAAAATGCGTGAAGTTGTTATATTAAGTGCTGTTCGCACCGCCTGCGGTAAATTTGGCGGAAGTTTGTCTGAAAAAACTCCTGTTGAATTGGGAAGTGAAGTAATTAAGGAAGCGGTAAAACGAGCGGGAATAGAAAAAAATATGGTGGATGAAGTTATCTGGGGAAATGCATGGCAGGCCGGTGTGGGACCAAATCTCGGAAGATTAGTTGCTGTAAAAAGCGGCCTTCCAGTAGATGTTTCTGCTTTTTCTATCAACAAAAGGTGTGCTTCCGGATTAAAGGCTATAGCCTTAGCTGCCCAGGCTATAAGAGCAGGTGACGCAGACTGTATAATTGCCGGTGGTACAGAAATGGCCAGCCGTGCCCCCTATCTTTTGCCGGGAGCAAGATGGGGGTATCGCTTGGGGGCCGGTGAAATACAAGATCATCTACATCAAGATGGCTTCATGTGTCCCTTAGCCGGGATGATGATGGGAGCAACGGCAGAAGTATTGGTTGAAAAGTACGGTATAACAAGGAGAGAGCAGGATGAATATGCTTATCTCAGCCATAAAAGGGCAATTGAAGCTATAGATAAAGGTAAATTTAAAGAAGAAATAATACCAATTAATATAGGAAATAAGAAAAATCCTAATTTATATTTTGAAACCGAAGAGATACCAAGAAGAGATATTTCCTTGGAGGCTTTAGCCAAACTTCCACCAGTATTCAAAGAAAATGGAACAATTACGGCGGGTACAAGTTCCGCCCTGTGTGATGGAGCGGCCGCATTAGTATTAATGGAAAAAGAAAAGGCTAAAGCGCTGGGTTTAAAGCCTTTGGCTAAAATTTTATCCCACGGTCAAAGGGGGATAGACCCGGTGCTTATGGGACTTGGTCCCGTTAAGGCTGTACCTATTGCTGTTGAAAAAGCCGGGCTTACTTTAAAAGATATTGATTTAATTGAATTAAATGAGGCTTTTGCTGGCCAGGTTATTGCAGTGATGAGGGAACTTGGATTTGATATAGAAAAAACCAATGTATACGGCGGAGCCATTAGCCTTGGTCATCCAATAGGTGCTACCGGAGCAAAACTTTTAACTACACTTATCCATGCTCTTAAGAATGAAGATAAGACCTTTGGAATGGTGACTTTATGCGTAGGTGGAGGACAGGGCGAAGCGATGATAATCGAAAGATTAAGTTAAAAATTAAATTTTCTGAAGGGGGTTAACAAGATGGAAGTGAAAAAAATACTGGTTGTGGGAGCAGGTACCATGGGGCATGGAATTGCCCAATTAGCCGCTCAGCAGGGGTTTGAAGCTTATTTAGTAGATAGGGAAAAAGAGATAGTGGAAAAAGCTTTTTTAAAAATTAAAGAAGGTCTAATGAAGAGGGTGGAAAAAGGAAAAATTTCGAAAGATGAAGCGGAAAAAATTTTAGAAAAAATTACTGTAGGAACTGATATGGAAGCTTTTGCCGATGCGGATTTTGTTATTGAAGCAGTTTTTGAAGATGTAGAAATTAAGAAAAAGGTCTTTGAAAAATTGGATAAAATTTTTGAATCAGGGGTAGTTTTAGCTACTAATACTACCGCATGTTCAATAAGTGAAATAGCTTCAGCTACCAAAAATAGAAAAAGGGTAATAGGAATGCATTTCTTCAATCCACCTGTAATTATGAAACTCGTAGAAATAATTCCCGGTCTTGAAACCGACGAAACTACTGTTGAAAAAACTAAATCTATTGCATTAATGCTGGATAAAACACCGGTTGTTACAAAAATAGAAACACCTGCAGGAATAGTAAGCAGGGTATTAGCCGCTCTTTTAAACGAAGCGGTTGTGGTATATTCAGAAGGAGTTGCGGATGCGAAGGATATTGATACCGCCATGAAGCTTGGTGCAAATCTTCCGATGGGACCTCTGGAATTAATAGATATGATAGGTGTTGATATTCATCTGGCTAAAACCGAAACGCTTTACAGAGAATACGGGGATCCGCGATATCGTCCCCCTTATATCCTGAAAAAGATGGTTAAAGCAGGTCATTTAGGGAGAAAAACCGGGCGGGGATTTTACATTTACGAACAATGACTTTTATACAAAAAGTTAAGGAGGTATATATATGAATTTTGATCTTACTGAAGAACAGGTAATGATAAAAAAGATGATGACTGAATTTGCAGATAAAGAAGTGGCTCCTTTTGCTTCGGAAAACGACAGGGAAGAAAAGTTCCCCTGGGATATTGTTAAAAAAATGGGTGAATTAGGAATATTCGGTACTGTTATTCCCGAAGAATATGGAGGGGGCGGGTTTGATTATATTTCCCATGCCATAGTGGCGGAAGAACTGGGCAGGGTGGACTCTTCGGTAAGAGGAATTTATTCGGTCCAAATTTCCCTTGTAGCCCTTACTATACTTAAATGGGGTACTGAAGAACAAAAGAAAAAATATCTACCTAAATTGGCAAGCGGAGAGATTCTGGGATGCTTTGGTCTTACAGAACCAAATTCCGGTAGCGATGTGGTTAGCATGCAATCCAGTGCGGTAGAAGACGGAGATTACTATATACTAAATGGAAATAAAATGTGGATAACAAATGGAGGAGTTGCCGATATAGCAATAATCTTTGCTAAAACCGATAAATCAATGGGCCATAAGGGAATTACGGCTTTTATTGTAGAAAAAGGGACAGAGGGATTTTCATCAAAAGATATCCATAATAAACTCGGGCTCAGGGCTTCAAATACAGCAGAATTAATACTTCAGGATGTGAGGGTGCCAAAAGAAAATATTCTTGGAAACGTAGGAGATGGATTTAAGGTTGCTATGAGTGCATTAGATAATGGGAGGTATACTGTTGCAGCTGGTTGCGTAGGACTTGCCCAGGGTTGTTATGACGTCGCTAAAAAATACGCAGTGGAGAGGATTCAATTTGGCAAACCAATTGCTGGACATCAACTGGTTCAGGAGCTTTTTGCAGACATGATTGTTGAAATAGAAGCCGGGAGGTTATTGGTATACAGAGCCGGACATTTAAAAAATAAACATCTGCCTCATACAAGAGAAGTATCAATGGCGAAACTTTTCTGCAGTGAGATGGTAAACCGAGTAGCGTATAAAGCTCTTCAGGTGTTTGGTGGTTATGGTTTTTCATCGGAGTTTCCAATTGAGAGGTATTATAGGGATGCAAGAATTAATACTTTATATGAAGGTACAAGTCAGATACAAAAATTAATTATAGCAAATAGAGAATTGGGCATATCTGCATTTTAGAATTTAGTACAGGGGAGGTACCTGAATGGGTGAAGAGCTATTATATTTATACAATATTCAAGAAGATATCGCCTACATAACGATAAACAGGCCGGAAGTTAGAAATGCCCTCAATAATAAATTGGTTGAGCAATTGCATGAAGTTTTTGATCGCATTGAAGAAGATAGTAATTTAAGGGCTGTAGTTATAACAGGAGCCGGTGATAAAGCTTTCATGGCGGGTGCAGACATAAATGAATTGGTAGAAAGAGATGCAATTTTAGGAAGAAAGCAGACCAAAAGGCGACAAGAACTTTTTAATAGAATAGAAAATTTAGATATTCCTGTGATAGCGGCAATAAATGGTGTAGCGGTAGGAGCGGGATTGGAACTTGCTCTATCTTGTACTTTTAGAATTGCTTCTGAAAATGCAAAATTTGCTGCATCGGAAGTAAAACTGGGTATTATACCCGGGGCAGGCGGTACTCAAAGATTAACGAGCACAATTGGAAGAACAAAAGCTTTAGAAATGATTTTACTGGGCGAAATGATAGATGCTCAAGAGGCTTTAAAGTTAGGTCTTTTGAATAAAGTTGTTCCCCTTGAAAGTTTAATGATAGAAGTAAAGGAATGGACCGAGAAAATTAAGGCACTTCCGAAACTTGCTATTCAATATGCAAAAGAAGCGGTTATCAGGGGGAATAGTTTAGGAAGAGAGATGGGTTTTGCTCATGAATCTTATCTGCATGCCCTATCCTGTACTACTGAAGATAAAAAAGAAGGAGTGACGGCTTTTTTAGAAAAAAGAAAACCTCAATTTAAGGGCAAATAGGGGGTGTAACTTTGAGAGTCGTAGTATGTATAAAGCAGGTTCCCAGCACGGATGCAAAAGTAAAAATGGATCCGGTAAAAGGAACGTTAATCAGAGAAGGAGTGGAATCAATAATAAATCCTTTTGATGAGTATGCTATTGAGGAAGGCATCAGAATAAAAGAAAAATTTGGTGCAGAAGTCATCGTGATATCTATGGGGCCACCACAAGCTAAGGAAGCATTAAAAACAGCTCTTGCGATGGGAGCAGATAAAGCAATTCTTTTAAGTGATAAAGCTTTTGCTGGTTCGGATACCCTCGCTACCAGTTATACTTTATCCTTGGCAATTAAAAAAATAAAAGATGTAGATATTGTAATTTGCGGAAAACAGGCCACGGATGGTGATACTGCTCAGGTCGGGCCGGGACTGGCCCAGCGGCTTAATTTTTCTCAAATTACTTATGTTTCAAAGATAAGGTCTATAAATATAGAAAATAAAGAATTAGTTGTAGAGCGGTTGTTGGACAACGGGACACAAGTTGTGAGAACAAAAATGCCCGCTCTGTTAACGGTAGTAAAGGATATAAATCAACCCCGCATCCCAAACATATTTTCAATTAAAAAAGCTGCTAAAGCGGAAATACCTGTATGGGGACCTCAGGACCTGGATGGAGAAAAAAATAAATTTGGTTTTGATGGATCGCCTACTCAGGTAATAAAAATATTCACACCTCCTCCCAGAGAAGGCGGAAAGATATTTGATAAAGATGTAAAAGAATCAGTAAAAGAACTAATAGAAATCCTCTCAACTAATGGAATAATTAAAATATGAAGGAGGATAATAAATGGCTCTAATTGTAAAAAAAGAAAATTGCACAGGATGCGGGATTTGTATAGAAACATGCGCTTATAAAGGAATAAGATTAGATTCAAAAGGAATTGCTGAAATTACCGAAAATTGTATTTTATGTGGTCAATGCGTAGACTCCTGTCCTGCAGAGGCACTTTATATGGAAGAAAAAATACAGGAAACTGAAAAACAAAACTACAGAGGAATAATGGTATTTATAGAACACGAGTTAGAGAAAATACATTCTGTTTCTTTTGAGCTATTGGGAAAGGCTAAAAAGATTGCCGATGAATTAAAAGTGCCCGTCTATGCTATGATAATAGGTGACAGCATTAACGAAATAATAAAAGAGGTAAAAAATTACGAAGTAGATGTAATATATGCGGTAAGTGCACCATGGTTGTCCGATTATCAGACAAAACCTTTTATTTTAGAAGCTGAGAATATTATAAAACATTCAAAACCCGAAATAGTATTGATAGGGGCAACGACCCTTGGCAGAGATTTTGCCGGTGCGCTGGCAACAAGGCTGGAAACAGGACTAACTGCCGATTGTACGGAACTCTCTATTGATAAAGAAAAAGGGCTGTTACTCCAAACCCGTCCCGCCTTTGGTGGAAATATTATGGCCACTATTATTTGTCCTTATAAGAGACCTCAAATGGCTACAGTAAGACCCAAGGTCATGCCAATGCCTCCCAAAGTGTTCAGAAACGATTGTAGAGTTATACAATTGCAACCCGTATCCGGTGTTAAAGATTTGGATTTAGAAATAGTAGATTTTTTGCCGGATACGGTTGGAAAAGTAAATATCGCAGAAGCAGATATAATTGTTTCGGGTGGTAGAGGTATGAAAGGGCCGGAGAACTTTTCCATGCTTTTTGAGCTTGCAGAGCTTCTTGGAGGAGCTGTAGGAGCTTCCCGTGCTGCGGTGGACAGCGGATGGATTCCATATGCTCACCAGGTAGGCCAAACGGGAAGGACTGTTAGGCCAAAGCTCTATATTGCGTGTGGAATTTCCGGTGCTATTCAGCACCTGGCAGGGATGCAGACTTCAGAAGTAATAGTAGCTATAAATAAGGATCCTGAAGCCCCGATATTTAAGGTTGCCAATTATGGAATTGTAGGAGATCTTTTCAAGGTTGTTCCGGAAATTATTAGACAAATTAAAGAAAGGAAAGGAAAATAATTTCTTAATATATTTAGGCCGCAAATTATGCGGTCTTTTTTTATGTTTTACGAATTTATAAAATAAATTTTTAGCAAAACAGGTTATTTAATAATAAAATCGAATAATTATTAAGTGAAGGTAAAAGTGTGTATTTGAGAGGTGAAGATTTTGAAGAGCAAAATTGCGCTTATTTCACCTTATCCAGAACTGACAAATATCGCTAAAAGGATTTCGGTGGAACAAGGAGAGGATATAGATATTTATGAAGGAGTTTTAGAGGAAGGCGTAGAGATTGCCAAAAAGCTTTCAAATCAAAAGGAAGCCGATGTAATAATAAGCCGTGGAGCAACAGGTGCATTAATAAGAAAAAATATTGACATTCCTTTCGTTAGTATCGAAATAACAGATTTTGATGTCTTTTTAGCATTATATGAAGCGGCTCCTTTTTCTAATCACATTGGTTTTTTTGGATATGATTATAAAAAAGGACATTTTGATTTTGAATTATTTTCAAAAATATTAAATAAAAAAATAAGTTGTTTTTATTATAAATCAGAAAAAGAATTAAGGGAAAAACTTTATGAATCAAAAGAATCAGGAATAGACATGGCAGTCGGCACGGGTGCCTGTATAATTGAAGAAGCTCAAAAATTGGGATTAAAGGGTAAGCTGGTCTTTTCCAGTGCTTCATCGGTATTACAGGCAATAATTACCGCTAAAAACATTAAGGCAGTTATAGAAAAAGACAGAGGACAAAAGGAATTAATTAATACTCTCTTAGAACATATTACGGAAGGTATAATCGCTTTAGATGAAGAAAGAAAAGTCATTATGTATAATTCTGTTTCGGAAAAATTACTTAAAGCACCGAAAAAAGATGTTTTAAATAAAAAAATTTTTGATATCAATTTTAATACCCTTCAAAAAATTTATAAAGACAGTCAGTTAGCAAAAGAAGAAATCATAGAAATAGAAAACAAAAAATTACTGGTAAAAAGATCAAATATTAATATAGATAGCAAGAATATAGGTACGGTAATTACCGTGCAGGATATCAGTAAAATTCAGGAAGTGGAACAATCTATCAGGACAAAACTTGTTAAAAAAGGATTAATTGCCACATACAGATTTGAAGATATTTACGGAAATAGTAAAATATTATTGGAAACTATTAACAAGGCAAAAAAATACAGCTGTACCGATTCAACAGTATTAATTTTGGGTGAAAGTGGTACGGGTAAGGAACTTTTTGCTCAGAGTATTCACAACGAAAGTAAAAGAGCCGATGGCCCTTTTGTAGCAATAAATTGTGCCGCTTTACCTGAAAATCTTTTGGAAAGTGAACTTTTTGGTTATGAAGAAGGCGCATTTACTGGAGCCAAGAAAGGAGGAAAAGCCGGACTTTTTGAATTGGCTCATGGAGGTACTCTATTTTTGGATGAAATAGGTGACCTTTCTTTAAATCTGCAGGCTCAACTTTTAAGGGTATTACAGGAGAAAAAAGTTATGCGCTTGGGGGGACATCAATTAATTCCTGTTGATGTAAGGATAATTGCTGCCACGAATATCGATTTAAAAAATAAGATC
Organism: Thermovenabulum sp.; assembly: GCF_049723235.1. Classification (NCBI taxonomy): domain Bacteria; kingdom Bacillati; phylum Bacillota; class Clostridia; order Thermosediminibacterales; family Thermosediminibacteraceae; genus Thermovenabulum; species Thermovenabulum sp. The sequence continues at coordinate 122,321 of NZ_JBNARB010000005.1, forward strand.
GAAGAAGGTAAATTTAGAAGGGATTTATACTATAGATTAAATATTTTGACATTGACTATTCCGCCTCTAAGAGAAAGAAAGGAAGATATTGAAGTATTATGTATAAATTTTATTAAAGAATTTAATGAACTATACGGTAAAAAAATTTCTCCGCAGCTGGAAGATAAGATTTATAAATTACTATTAGATTACCATTGGCCCGGGAACGTGAGAGAATTAAAAAATTTAATTGAGAAATGTGTAATATTATGTGAAGACCAAAAAATTTCTTTTAGTTTAATTTCGTCACTGCTTAATGAAACCGGTTTAAATCAAAAAAATGATTCAAATGACGGGCAAAAAATTATTGTAAATATTGGAACGCTGGAAGAAATGGAAAAACAAATATTTAAAGAAATATTTTTAAAATATAATAATAAAAAAGAAGTAGCCAGGGTTTTAGGAGTAAGTAGAACCACTTTATGGAAAAAATTGAAGGGTATCTGAAAACGGAAGAAATGTAACAATATCATAGAAAAAGGAAGTGATTTTTTTGTCCACAGTAGTAATTCTAAAATGTGAAGATTATAATCCTGAATTAATCTGTGAAAAATTGCAATATGCCTTAAAATTGATAGGTTTTAGGCCTGAAAATTATAAAAAACTCTTATTAAAACCAAATCTTTTAATGAGTAAAAAACCTGAAGAAGCTACAACTACACATCCAGCAGTAGTTGAAGGTCTTATAAATATTTTAAAAAAAGAAAATGTTGATTTGATAGTAGCTGACAGTCCGGGTGGACCTTATAATGTAAAAAGGCTTAATGCTGTATATGAAAAGACCGGGATAAAAGACGTATGTGAAAAAACCGGAACAAAGTTAAACTATAATACAAGTTCAATAGAAATTGAACTTAAAGGGGAAAGTAAGATAAAAGCCTTACCAGTTATTTATCCTTATAAAGAGTGCGACGGTGTGGTATCTCTTGCAAAACTAAAAACTCATGGTATGGCCGTGTATACAGGAGCTGTTAAAAATTTGTACGGAATGATTCCCGGAGGCTATAAGGTAGAATTACATTTCAGGATTAGAGAAATAGAAAGGTTTATGGATCTTCTTTTAGATATGTACGAAACAATAAATCCTGTATTATCTATAATTGATGGGGTTGTTGCAATGGAGGGAGATGGTCCTTCACAGGGGACTGGTAGAAAATTAGGTATTCTTATTGTTTCCGATGATGCTTTAGCTGCCGATTATGCTGCATCCAGGATAATCAATTTGAGTAAAAACGATTTTCCGCTTATTAAAAGAGCTATGGAAAGGGGATTGTTTAAAGAAGAAAATATTATATTTGTTGGAGATAGTATAGATTCGGTTGAAGTTGATGATTTTAAGATTCCAATAAAAAAAGACGTAGTCTTTATTAGAGGAATTCTTCCGAGATTTTTGGAAAATTATTTGAAAGAAATGATGACGCCAAAACCCTATGTCGTTTTAAATCAATGCAAGGGGTGCTCTGAGTGCTTTTTAACATGTCCTCCCAAAGCTATTAGTATAGAATATAAAAAGGCTAAAATCGATTATAAAAAATGTATTAAATGTTTCTGCTGTCATGAACTTTGTCCTTATAAAGCCATCAAAATAAGGAGAAATTTCATATATGAAAAATTGCTTAAATGATATAGATGAGAGGAGAGCATAATGTTTATCAAAGTAAGCAACTTAAAAAAACGTTATATAATAGGGAAAAATGAAATTTTTGCATTTCGATGAAATTGATGCTGTAAAAATAAAACAGGGTATGCCGGCAAATATAACGTTTGATTCTTTGCCGGGGAAAATGTGCAAAGGTATAGTGGAAAAAGTAGCTGATATCGGTAAAAAAAATAATGATGTTACCACTTACGATGTTACAATTTTAATGGAACAAAATAATGAAGTAAAAACAGGAATGAATGCAAATGTGGAAATAATAACTGATAGAAGAGAGGGTATTTTGATTGTTCCGCTTTCTGCTATTGTAAAAAAAGAGAATAAATATTATATAAATGTGATTGATGAAAAAAATAATAAAACATACTTAAGGGAAATACAAATAGGGATTAAAAATGGTGAATTTGTAGAAGTTATAAATGGACTGAAAGAGGGAGAAAAAATAGCTGTAAAATCAAATATATAAAAAATATGGGCAGGAATCTCTAATCCTGCCTATATTTTTTATCCCCCAAACAAAGGTGGAAAGAAAACTACTGTGAATTCATTGCCCAATAAAGCATTAATTCCACCCAACCGCTCGTATTCCTGACCGTTTATTAGTATTCTTATACCTTTATTTTCTTCAATGTATTTTTTAAAAGAAAAATGATATTCTTGCTCTAATAATATTAGTAGATCGGATAATTTAAATCCTTTTTTCATAATGAATTCTTTTTGACGGGTGCCTGTTAAATTACGCAAATCTCCGAAAAACATTACATTAACTTTAATATATTCATTATTTTCCATATTCTAAGGCAAAATCTAATCCAAGTTCTTTTAATTTATCTTTTGTAGGCACACCCGTCTCGAGGTCCCATCCTCTTACTTTATAATAATCTTTTAGTAGATCATCCTGTTCAAATATTTGACCTGAAGCCGGGCCTGAAGGAAGCGGTTCACTAATAAGGCGTGATGGAAAACTATCATCTTTCTTACTGAATCCTTCTCTAACATTAAAAATTCTTTCTAAGTTGTATATTCGTTCACCAACTAACCATATATATTCAGGGTCATCAAAATCTTTAATTCCAGTAACTGTTGATACTAATTTACCATATACTTCGGCGTTTATCATACCCATTGAAGGAGGGAAACTACATAATATTCCTGTTTCTAAAAATGCTGTTAAATCCTGGTTAAATTTTGTTATTTCTCCTTTTCCTTCCACTGCAAAACGATCTACTGGTCTTGGAATCGGAACGTTAAAAATTTCCTGAGGAGCATATCCGGAATTATGATCCGCCCCTATATTTGAAGTTAATAAGTTAAGACCATGAGATTTTGCACCACGAGGATCATAAGCAGGTAATTCCAACCCTTTTACTTGGATAGCATATTTTTCTGCTCCCTTACCAATTTTCTTTGCAGCTTCCCGGGTACCATCCGCTAAAATATCCCCAAAACCCTCTCTATATGCGATTTGTTTTATTAGTTTTACCAGAGGTTCGTCATTACCATATATTAATTCTAAACCCCCGGTATCATCTTTTGATATTATACCTTTTTCATAAAGCTCATAGGCAAAACCGATAGAACTTCCAGTAGAAATCGTGTCAAGACCAAGGTCATCACAGAGTTTGTCGAGTGCTATGGTTAAACCGACATCCGGAAGTGATATTGTTCCGGTAAAAGCCCAAATTGATTCGTATTCAGGGCCTTCACTCCATGCTCCTTTATATTTTCCATAATTGACTTTAGAAAGATTACCGCAGTGCAACATACAGCTATGACATCCGGTTTTTCGAACACGATATTTATCATATTCCTGCCCTTCAATATTTTCCCAGCCTTCAATAACACCTTCTCTAAAATTTTTGGTAGGGAACATTCCTAATAAATTTGTAAATTCTGCAATTTGTGTACCTCGGGCTCTGAATCCTTCAAAAGCTGGATTTGATTTATACGTTTGAATTTGTGCTTTAACAGCTTCCGAAAAACCTTCCGGATCTGCTATTTCAACTTTTTCATGACCTCTTATAGCAATTGCTTTAAGATTTTTAGACCCCATAACCGCTCCACCGCCACCCCTTGCTGCAGCCCGGCGGTCACTGAAGATTCCTGATATTTTTACTTTATTTTCACCTGCTGGGCCTATACATGCTATTCTTATTCTTGGATCTCCTAATTCTTCTCTTATTAAAGTATGGGTATCATCGCAATCTAAACCCATCAAGTAGGTAGCATCTTTGAACTCACATTTTCCATCATAAATCCATAGGTATACCGGTTTTTCCGAAACACCTTCTATAATAATAATGTCAAATCCTGCGAACTTCATTTCAGCTACTAAATATCCTCCACCGGACGATTTAAAGTATGTACCAGTTAATGGAGATTTAAAAAATACCTTCCAGCGGCCAAAAGATTGTGCATTTGTTCCTGCTAAAGGACCAGCTACAAAAATTAATTTATTTTGTTCACTCATTGGATCAATGCCCGGCTTAAGCTCGTCATATAGAAGTTTTATTGCAAATCCGCGACCACCGATGAAATCGAGGATCATTTTTTCGTTTAATGGTTCAATTGAATAAGTATAGTTAGAAAGATTTACTCTTATTATACTATTTTTATATCCACCTAATTTCACAAGAATCCCTCCAAATTATTTATTGAAAATAAAAAATATATCCCCTCCTTTTAATAAATATACATGTATTAAATACATGAAAAATAAAAAAATATATACTTTATAAAAATTATAGAAAATTATGCGACTAATGTCAATTATAAGCTTAATTTTTTGGATATATGAAATATAAAATATAAAGGCCGAAAAGAAAAAAATAAAAAAAGTAAACCGCTTTTAAGATTTGTATCCTAAAAGCGGTTTTTAGTCTAAATTAATATGGCAGGGGAGACAGGACTCGAACCCGCAACCAACGGTTTTGGAGACCGCTACTCTACCAATTGAGCTACTCCCCTGCAAATAGTATTTCTTTAAATTTATGAGCATTATTATTATACAAAATCATTAATGAAGTGTCAATGAGAAATAATTTCGTTTTTGTAGATGATCCACAGTTTGTTCAATTACACTTTAAGAATCAATAAATATTAATGGTATTTATATTCCAGATGTAATATGGGTATTGAAAATATTAATTTAGATCCATAGGAAATTCTCGCTTTTTATCAAAAGGGGGGCTAATTTTTGATATCATTGTAAATTTTATATTAAATTTTGTGCGTTTTCTTTCAAAAAGTTCAATAATTGCACAATTTTTTGTTACAAATCTAATTATTCCTTTAGTTTTTTTATGAAAAGTATCATAAATTCTTCCCGCACTAAAACATCCTTTAGGCACGGTATTTATACTATTAGCAATATATCCTATTTTACCTAAGGGGTAAACCATTACTTTGATTGCTTCCGCATCGTAATCATTGTCAGGCTCTTTTTCAAGGGTTACAATCATTCCTGGCTTAAGTACTCTGTACCCAAAATAATTTTCACAACCGACTAATGCAACAAATCGTTTACGAACCACTTTACCCCCTCCTCTGATTATAAATGTTCTATAATTCTATTATATAATAAACCAAAGGTCAATAGAATTCTTTATGGGAGCTTTTTGCTTTGTACCATTTTTTTAATTTTTATCATGAATTTATTCCAATAT